>WFQM01000091.1 GCA_015487095.1 Gammaproteobacteria bacterium
CCGATGATCCTCGACTCTACTAAATACTCCAACAAATCCATTAAATAATCAATGACTTATTACCGGGGTAGTTTTCACGGTGAGTATGAAGTGACCTGACCATGCTGGATATTGAACCGGACAAATAAGCATTTTGTGGATATCGCACAGGGTCTTTTTTGGTGTGAATTTGTTTGTTTTTTATACATCTTATTTTTCATATTTTTGAAAGCCCATTGTTTGTCAACAAGATAAGCGGTGTTTCCGGTTTCCGGGAAATTTCACCTTACGGAATATTGGGGTGTGGCGGGGATATTGAATGCAGAAATATCCCAAAGTGGGAAAATATTCCACCTGCAATCATGAAGCATAAAAAATGCTGTACAAAATATCAGCAATCAACATTGGAAAACCAGGAGCAGGCTTGTGTTATTTCAGGGGGTACCTAGTTGGTGCAAGGCTGTTTTATAGCCAGGGAGCCCGGATTTCGCTTTTACTGTGATGTATCAACTTTGAGACGTCAGTTGAGGGGGGAAGTTGAAAAACAGGCAATTGCTTCACAGCTCGTGAAGCGCAGATTGAGAAAATTATGTTGCGTTGACAATAGAAATGGCTTCAGGTCTGACGTTAATCACCGGGCGGAATAATTTGAAGATGCTCGCCGGATAATATCCTGCGATCGTGTCACTCCGGCGCAGGCCGGGGTCCGGCATTCTGCAAAAAAAACGCCGGATTTTGTCTTTCACCGGAATGACAGCAAAGGAAGGAGTTCTGGTAGAATGCCCGCATGGATGTTTCCCACATAATAGATGAACTCAACGAGGCCCAGCGTGAGGCGGTGTGTGCCCCGCCCGAAAACGTGCTGGTGCTGGCGGGCGCGGGCAGTGGCAAAACCCGGGTGCTGGTACACCGTATTGCCTGGCTGGTGGCAACTGAAGGTCTGTCACCTTATGGCATTCTTGCTGTCACCTTCACCAACAAGGCCGCTGCGGAGATGCGTGGCCGTATCGAGGATTTGCTCAAACAGCCGGTGGGCGGTATGTGGGTGGGCACTTTTCATTCCCTGGCGCATCGCCTGCTGCGCACTCACTGGAAGGATGCCGGTTTACCGCAGACATTCCAGATTCTCGACAGCGAAGACCAGCAACGCGCCATCAAGCGGGTGATCCGCAGTCTCGAATTGGATGATACACAGTGGCCGCCAAAACAGGCCCAGTGGTTTATCAATGCGCGCAAGGACGAGGGCCAGCGTCCCGAACACATCGAGCATTTCGATGACCCTTATCAAAAACAGATGATCCGCATTTACCAGACTTACGAGGAAATGTGTCAACGCTCGGGACTGGTGGATTTTGCCGAGCTGTTGCTGCGCGCGCACGAGTTGTGGCTGAAAAACCCATATTTGTTGGCACATTATCAAGGCCGCTTTCAACACATTTTGGTGGACGAGTTTCAGGACACCAATAGCATTCAGTATGCCTGGATACGTGTTCTTGCAGGCAAAACATCCCGGGTATTTGCAGTGGGTGATGATGATCAGTCGATTTATGGCTGGCGCGGTGCGAAGATCGAAAATATCCAGCAATATACCCGTGATTTCCCGGGCACCCACACCATAAAACTGGAACAGAACTACCGTTCTACAGCGAATATTCTCAATGCCGCCAATGCGTTGATCGCCAACAATGATGACCGTTTGGGCAAAAACCTGTGGACTGCTGACGAAGACGGTGAGGCCATTCAGCTTTATTCCGCGTTCAACGAGCGTGATGAGGCGCGCTTTATTGCCGAGCAAATTCAGAACTGGGTGGATAATGGTAATCCCTATCGGGATAACGCCATTCTTTATCGCTCCAATGCACAGTCGCGGGCGATTGAAGAAGCGCTGATTCAGGCCGGTATTCCCTATCGTGTTTACGGCGGCATGCGCTTTTTTGAGCGAGCAGAAATCAAGGATGCGCTGGCTTATTTGCGACTCATTGCCAACCGGCATGACGACGCCGCTTTTGAGCGGGTGGTCAATACACCCACACGCGGCATCGGCGACAAGACCGTTAGCGCTGCGCGTGATTATGCCCGTGAGCATAATGTCGCTCTATGGCAGGCTGCACAGGCCGTGCTTGAGCAAAAACTGTTGCCCGCACGGGCCACTTCTGCACTGGGTGCATTTCTGGAGCTGATCACCCGGTTGGCCAGTGATGCCGATGGCATGGACCTCTACGAGCAGTTAGAGCACACCCTGCATCACAGCACTTTGCTTGAGCACTATAAAAAAGACCGTAGTGAAAAGGGGCAGGCGCGGGTGGAGAACCTGGAGGAACTGGTTAACGCTGCACGTTTTTTTGAACAAAGGGATGAGCAGGAGGAAACGCCGGAAGACGAAGAGGAAATGGATGAGCTGTCGGCGTTCTTATCCCATGCAGCGCTGGAAGCGGGCGACAAGCAAACCGATGGCTCGCAGGATGGTGTGCAACTGATGACCCTGCATTCCGCCAAGGGTCTGGAATTTCCGCTGGTGTTTTTGGCCGGGGTGGAGGAGGGCTTGTTCCCGCATCAAATGTCGCTGGATGAGCCGGGTCGTCTCGCCGAGGAGCGTCGCCTCTGTTATGTGGGCATTACCCGTGCTCGTCAGCGTTTGTATCTGACACATGCTGAAACCCGTCGCTTGTACGGCAACGAAACTTATCCGCATCGTTCTCGTTTTATCAGCGAGATTCCTGCTGAGTTAATGGAAGAAGTGCGGCTCGGCGGCAGTGTCAGTTTTGCAGCCAGTCGTCCGGCGGGTTTTTCCTCCGTGCAGGAACCATCCGTTGGTGGCATGCGGCTTGGTCAGCGTGTGTTGCACGCCAAATTTGGCGATGGCGTGGTGCTTAATGTGGAAGGTCAGGGTGCGCAGGCACGGGTGCAGGTGAATTTTGACGGCATTGGCAGCAAGTGGCTGATGATGGAATACGCAAATTTACAGCTGGTATAATCCTGAATCAATCAACGGAATTTTTTCCTGATATGTCTTCATCAATTCTTTCTTTCAGAGGCTTAAGCTCTCGAACAATCGTTCCGGTGTATTGGGAGGTTATGTTGTCGTGATACTGACAAGTGGCGAGTGATAAACGCAGAGGTCGCAGAGACGCAAAGGACGCAGAGAAAAACACTAAAAACTTTGCGTTCTTTGCGCCTTTGCGATCTTTGCGTTAAATACGCATTGTTTTTTTGGATGAGGGTGTTTTAGCGCTTGATCCACATTTAAATTTGGATACATAAATAAGGACAACATCATGTTTCGAAGTAAGTTGCTGGTTTTTTTTACGCTGTTTGCCGTATTGGTTTTGAGCGCCTGTGGTGGATCTAATACACCGACGACTGCTGTTGCAGCGGAAAACAAAACCTACAAATGGAAACTGGTCACCACCTGGCCGCCAAACTTTCCTATTTTCCAGGAAGGTGTAGAACGTTTTGCCAAGGATGTAAAAGCCTTGAGCAATGGCCGACTCAATATTACCGTTTATGCGGGGGGTGAGCTGGTACCGCCTTTGCAAGCCTTTGATGCCGTTTCCCAGGGTACGGTGGAAATGAGCCACGGTGCGGCCTATTACTGGGCCGGGAAAATCCCCGCCGGGCAGTTTTTTACCGCTGTGCCTTTTGGTATGAATGCGCAAGGCATGAATTCGTGGCTGTACGCAGGTGGCGGGCTGGAGCTGTGGCGTGAACTGTACAAACCACACAATCTGGTGCCTTTTCCCATGGGGAATACTGGCGTGCAAATGGGTGGCTGGTTCAATAAAAAAATCGACTCCATTGCTGATCTGAAAGGGTTGAAAATGCGTATTCCCGGCCTTGGTGGCAAAGTGTTTGCCAAGGCAGGCGGCACGCCGGTATTAATGGCCGGTGGTGAAATTTATACCGCGCTGGATCGCGGCACTATCGATGCTACAGAATGGGTCGGGCCTTTTCATGACGAGCGTCTTGGCCTGTATCGTGCTGCCAAATATTATTATTACCCCGGCTGGCATGAGCCCGGTCCGGTGTTGGAGTTGAATGTTAATTCTGAAGCCTGGAGCAGCCTCTCGCCGGATCTGCAAAAGACGATAGAAATTGCTGCTTCTGCATCCAATCTGTGGATGCTGGCGCAGTTTGAGGCAAAGAATCTTGAAGCCCTTGGGAAATTGAAAAATGAATACAATGTGCAGGTGCTCGCGTTTCCGGATGAAGTGATTGCCGAATTGCGCAGGTTGTCCACGGTGGTGCTGGAAGAAGAGGCTGGTAAAGATGATGATTTTAAACGCATCTATCAGGCTTATAAAACCTTCGCGGATAACAATGACAGCTGGAGTGAACTCTCCGAGGCTGCTTATGCCAAGGCACGCAAACCTTAAGAGTGATTTTTTTTGCGTATCGAGTAATAAACACAGAGGTCGCAGAGGCGCAGAGAAAAACAAAAAACTCTGCATCTCTATGGCCTTTATGTTAATAACACCTGTTTCAAAATATTGTTTATCGGGTGATTGAAATACAAAACGATTTTTGCAATTTATTAAAATATGAAACCAGAGGCTAAATTACCCTGTTTTTTTAGCGTATGCGGTTGTAGGGTGAGCACGTAGTTTGTGCCCACCCTACGCAATGGCGTTAATGATGCGAATTTGATAAAGCACCCTCTGGCAACCAAAATATAAACCAAAGGAAATCCCATGACTATCGCAGAAAATAAAGTAGTTACCCTGCACTACACACTTACCGATGATGAAGGCACTGTTATCGACCAATCTGACGACGGCAGTTTTTTATACCTGCACGGTGCCAGCAATATTATTCCGGGTTTGGAAAATGCGCTGACTGGCAA
>WFQM01000092.1 GCA_015487095.1 Gammaproteobacteria bacterium
ACCCCACCCCGGAATCATCAGACTACACATCGATTCAGGCCCGCATACAAACGTATCAAGCCCCAACTCCTGAGCCTAACCAGGATTCATCACAAACCACTCAAACGCCCGTCAAACTGATCGACTTCATCGGTCACGAACACAAAAACCAACCTGAAGGTATCGCCTTTTCATTCTCTGATTATATGGAACTGGTGGACTGGACCGGCCGGGCAGTACGTGATGACAAAACAGGCGCTATTGCAGAGAGTCTCCCCCCCCATTTTGCCCTCTATTTTTTCCTAATTTTTCCCTATAAAATGTGCCCACCCTACGCGATGGTGGGGCAGCAGGGATAAGTGATGGACTATTTTGCAGAGCTGGGCTATCTCGGGCTTTTCCTGGCCTCCTTTTTAGCAGCAACCATTCTTCCATTAAGTTCTGAAGTTGTTTTAAGCGTTTTATTATTAAATAAATTAAACCCTGTTTTATTGGTTGCAGTTGCGACGGTGGGTAATGTGCTTGGCGCATTTACCAACTATGCGCTTGGTTTCTGGGGCAGTAAGGCTTTTGTGCGCAAGGTATTGAAAATACCGGAAGCTGATTTTATAAAAGCGGAAGAACGGTTCAGGAAGTATGGCTTGATGTCTTTGTTCTTTGCGTGGGTGCCTTTGATCGGTGATGCGTTGACCGTTGTTGCCGGGGTGCTGAGAATCAATATTTTCTGGTTCTTTATTTTGGTGGCGTCGGGGAAGTTGATTCGCTATGTCGTTGTGAGTTATTTAATCCTCAGCTGAAGGGGGGGGGCACTGCGTGGGCACAAAAAACGTGCCCACCCTACATGACTTGTTTATTCGATTAATTTATATACCTCTGCACTTAACTCAGCTTGTTCGTTATTTGTCAGAATTTGGCGCTTGGAGATAGCATTTTCTACTCAACTTATGGTTTACCTGAATTAAATGCAGAGGCATGTTAATTTATGACTGAATTCCAGGCAAAATTTGATAAGGCGATTTGGCGAACGGTTGCGCGAATAAAACCTGGCCGGGTGATGAGTTATGCTCAGGTGGCGCGGGCGGCGGGATTTCCACGTCATTCAAGGATGGTGAGCAGGGCCATGAGCCGATCAGCTGATCCGTTACCCTGGTATCGTGTGATAAGGTCGGATTATACGTTGGCTTTCAAAATGGGTGGCGAGGCTTACAATAAACAGCGTATCTTGTTGGAAAAAGAGGGTGTGCAGTTTGTGGGTAAAAAGGTCGTGCCCGATGAGAGCACGGGATTAGACGAGTTGCTCTGGGGGTTGGGGGAGGGTTAAGGTCTAGGTCAGTGGGCCATACTTTATTTATCACGTTGCTGAGAATCCAATGAAAAAGCTAAAAAATGAAAAGGAGTTGGTCAGAAAGGCAATCGCTTTAGGTGTTGAGTACGGTGAAAAGCGGGGGGCTGTTGAGTTTGAAGCGACAGATTCGACGCATGAAAAACTCGAATACATTTATCGATTACTTATTCATGATAAGTTGATAAGCCCTATTCCTGAAATCGACATTTCGCAGAAAACGATACGGCATAAATTAGCGATGTGGGCATTAAAACAAAACAATGGTGTGAAACCACTTTTGGATGCCTTCTTAAAATCCCAGGGGAAATAGCGGAATTAATTTCTGCGTAACGGGAAAAAGGCTGGTTAAAAAATAAGGGTTAAAAATATTGTATAATTTACAACCCGCTTATTAACAAAAATTACAATAAATTAAGACACCCATAAATTAATTGACATCCGAACCGGTCTTCAACGCCGTGTAAAAACCAAGTCTGCCTGGATTCAACCCCTTACTACCACTGTATTTCACGCTGTGTACCCAAAGCACTTCGTGGGGCAGGGGCAGGCTCTCCGTCGTGCTTTTCTCTGTGGCAACGATGAATTCTCTGGCCAAAGCTACGAACACCGTAAACAGTGGGTCGTGGACAAGCTCGCAGAATTAGCCAACGGTTTTTCTATCGATATTTGTGTATGAGCTATGTAGACCTCAACCCAGTACGGGCCGGCATCAACCCCACCCCGGCATCATCAGACTACACATCGATTCAGGCCCGCATACAAACGTATCAATCCCCAACTCCTGAGCATCACCAGGATTCATCACAAACCACCCAAACGCTCGTCAAACTGATCGACTTCATCGGTCACGAACACAAAAACCAACCTGAAGGCATCGCCTTCTCATTCTCTGATTATATGGAACTGGTGGACTGGACCGGCCAGGTAGTACGTGATGACAAAACAGGCGCTATTGCAGAGAGTCTCGCCCCCATTTTGTCCAGACTGGGCATTGAACAAGATGGCGCGTTCCCTGGCCAGCCATTTGCTAAACACCGGATCATCATAAATCAGGGGTTGCAGTATTTCCCTCTGTTCGTGGTCGGCGATGGCTTGAAATATTCGATCCGGCTCAGGGATGTGGTTGCCCAGGGCAGATCTTCCATGATCTTAAATTAATCAGTTGAGCCGTCGCGAGAGCGGCTAAGGTGCTCAAGATCAGTGACTTTTTCGGTTGTTTTGAATGAAAGCGTATCACCCACACGGTGAGTTCAAAATGTTCGAAAAAGTCATTTAGATTGAGTGCATTAGACGTTCGCAGTAGGCTCAACTGATTAATTTAGGATGATTGCCTTGACCCGTGTTTCCAGATAAAACGGGCATAGGTGGCGGCAATACGTCTGGCACGGGCGGCATAAAGACTGATGAATTCATATTCGTTATCGCCTGTTTTGTCGGAAAGGCGCAGATAGGCAAACTGCTGTGCCTGTGACCACAGCAGGCCACAACCAACAGTGATTACGTGCCAGGACGCCGGGTGTGAGTGCCAGAGAGGTGCGCTGGCTTTTATCGGGAACGTCGATAAGACTTACATTTAGCACTGCAAATAGGTATATTACGCAAAAAATGCACTTCTGTTGCCCGGCTGGGTTTAAGACGGTTTATGATGCTTGTGCAAGCCTGATTTGTCGCGCTTTCAGAGTGTTCTTAATTTATGTAAAAATGTTCTTAAATTTAACAAAAAACACAGACCTGCCTGATTACCCATAAAGCTCGACCATTACCGACAATAATACAATCCCGTAAACCCGATAAATACGCGGCGGCGTGAATATAGAATATCGCAACCCACTGAATTTATTGGCCAGGCTGAGGGTTTTTTGCATGGCTGAGTTTCATATCGTAATCAGGTAGACCCGTTATCACATGACCCTTTTACTGATTGTTCTGATCCCTTTGCTGGGGGCTTTGCTGGTGCCTGTGGCGGGTACCCGTGGCCGTATGGCCGCGGCATTGATGGCGGGTGTATTGACGGCCGTCGCACTGGGTTTGTTGTTAAGCCTTGCGCCGCAGGTATTTGCTGGCGAGGTTTTAGTGAGCAGTTGGGCCTGGATGGCGGATTTTGGCCTCTATTTCTCTTTTCGCCTTGATGGGCTGGGCCTGTTGTTCGCCCTGTTGATTCTCGGTATCGGCCTGTTGGTGATTCTCTACGCCACGTATTACCTGTCACCAAAAGATTCCATGTCCAAATTTTTTGCCTTCATGATGCTTTTCATGGGGGCGATGCTGGGTGTGGTGTTGTCAGAAAACCTGATTCTGTTGCTGATCTTCTGGGAGTTGACCAGCCTCACCTCATTCCTGCTGGTCAGTTTTTGGCGGCATCGTGCTGATGCCCGTCAGGGCGCGCGTATCGCGCTGGCGGTAACAGGCGGTGGCGGTCTCTGTTTACTGGCCGGTATTCTGTTACTGGGTGAGATTGTTGGTAGTTATGAGCTGTCGGTGGTGTTGGCCTCGGCGGATTTGATTCAAAACCATGACCTGTTCGCACCCGCTCTGATTCTGGTTTTGATGGGAGCATTTACCAAGTCCGCACAATTCCCCTTCCATTTCTGGTTACCACACGCCATGGCGGCACCCACACCGGTCAGTGCCTACCTGCACTCGGCAACCATGGTCAAAGCCGGTGTTTTTCTGTTAGCGCGCATGCATCCGGCCCTGTCCGGCGGCGATTTATGGTTTTATCTGGTGACTACTGCTGGATTGGTTACTTTGGTGTTTGCCGCCTATGTTGCGCTGTTCAGACATGACCTCAAAGGACTGCTGGCCTATTCGACCATCAGCCACCTGGGGCTGATTACCCTGTTATTCGGTTTCGGCACACCGCTGGCAGCAGTTGCCGGGGTGTTTCACATTATCAACCATGCCACTTTCAAAGCCTCGCTGTTTATGGCGGCGGGCATTATTGACCATGAGGCGGGAACACGGGATATGCGCCTCCTGAATGGATTATTCAAATACATGCCCTATACGGCGATGTTGGCGATGGTGGCGGCAGCGGCGATGGCCGGTGTGCCGTTGCTCAACGGCTTCCTTAGTAAAGAGATGTTCTTTGTTGAGACACTGACATTGCCGCGCTTTGATGACGGAGCATGGCTTATTCCCGCACTGGCCACCCTGGCGGGTGTGTTTGCGGTGGCCTATTCGCTGCGCTTTATTCACGATGTCTTTTTCAATGGTGAACCCAAGAATTTGCCCAAAGTGCCACACGAACCTCCCCGCTGGATGAAGATACCCGTTGAGGTATTGGTGACCCTGTGTCTGTTGGTGGGGATATTTCCAGCCTTTACGGTGGGTCCATTGCTGGCAACGGCTGCCGCCGGGATGTTGCAGGCACCGTTGCCTGAGTACAGCCTGGCCATCTGGCATGGTTTTAATATCGCGCTGATGATGAGTTTTGTCGCCCTGGTGGGGGGCGTTCTGTTTTATCTGTTGCGCCATCGCCTGTTTGCCTTGCACGCCCGCCTGTTACCGGACGAATTTGGTGCCAAACAGGTTTTTGACAGAATGATCAGAGGATTGCTGGATACTTCCCGCTGGATTACCAATGTGCTGGAAAATGGCTCCTTGCAGCGCTATATGGCGCTTCTGGTGGGGGCAGCGGTAACGGTGGGCCTCTATGCAGCGGCTCAGCATGGTGCGGTCAATTTCTCGCTGGCAGGCTCCTCGATTCCGGTCAATGGAGTGGCGATTGCGATATTGATCGGGTTGATCCTGGCCGGGGTTGGAACCGTACTGCTTCACCGCCATCGCTTGCCTGCATTGGTCATGCTCGGTGTTGTGGGTTTGTGTCTCTCACTACTTTTTGTTTATTTCTCTGCACCCGACCTGGCATTGACTCAGCTTTCGGTTGAAGTGGTGACCATTATCCTGTTACTGCTCGCCCTGCACTTTATGCCCCAGGAAGCGACGGCTGACTCTGGCAACACCCGACGCTGGCGGGACGCAGCCCTGGCGGGAGGCGCGGGAATCGGCGTGGCGGGCTTGACCTGGGCCGTATTGACCTCACCGTTTGAGACGCTCTCCGGTTTTTATCTGGAGCAGAGCGTGCCCGGCGGTGGTGGCAGCAATGTGGTGAATGTGATTCTGGTGGATTTCCGTGGTTTTGATACCTTCGGCGAAATTACCGTGTTAGCGATTGCTGCCATTGGTATTCATGCACTGCTGCAAAATCTGGTGATCAAACCCAATGACCCGGGCCGCTATGGCTGGGCACCCGCCAAACCACCGTTGTTGCTGGAGGTGGTGTCGCGGCCACTGTTACCACTGGCGTTGATGGTGGCACTCTATCTGATGTTGCGGGGACACAACGCACCGGGTGGCGGCTTTATTGCGGGACTGGTGGTGGGCATCGCACTGATACTGCAATATCTGGCCAGTGGTGTTGAGTGGACGCAAGCGCGACTGCATATCAATTACTTCAAAGTCATTGCTGTCGGCCTGATTTTGTCTCTGCTCACGGGTGTTGCCAGCTGGGTAGTGGGTTATCCGTTTATGACCACCACCTTCGCCTACCTGTATTGGCCAGTGGTGGGCAAGTTTGAAGTAGCAAGCGCGATGGTCTTTGACCTGGGAGTCTTTCTGACAGTGGTGGGTATCACCATGGTCATCCTCGCCGAACTGGGCAAATTAAGTGGGCCGCTGGCACCGCGACCGGTATCGGATAAAAAGGAGAGCCATTGATGGAAGTGCTGATTTCAACGGCAATTGGTTTCCTGGTCGCCTGTGGGATTTATCTTATGTTGCGCGCACGCACCATGGATGTGGTTATCGGCCTGACCCTGTTGTCCTACGGCGTTAATTTATTCCTGTTTGCATCGGGGCGGCTGGTCAGTAACGCAGCCGCCCTGATCTCGCCGGATGCAGCCGCCTATGCCGACCCGTTACCACAGGCACTGGTATTGACTGCAATTGTTATCGGTTTTGGTATGACCGCCTTTCTGGTAGTGCTGGCGATTCGCGCCTTCGGCGATCTGGGCAATGATCATGTAGACGGGAAGGCGGACAAACAATGAGCCATTGGTTGATTATGCCCGTGTTGCTGCCAATGGTAGCAGCGATTCTGATCTTACTGACCGCCCGCATGGGACGAACGGTAGAGCGGGGTATCAGCCTGCTGGCCATGCTGGGCTTGGTACTGATTGCCATCGTTTTGCTGAATGCCACCTTGTCGGGAGATTATCAGGTCTATGCGGTAGGAAACTGGGTCGCACCGTTTGGTATTGTATTGGTGCTGGACAGGCTGAGCGCCCTGATGGTGCTACTGACCTCAGTGCTGGCGTTGTTCAGTTTGTTATACGCCTGCAATGGACAAGACCGGAATGGCAGTCATTTTCATGTGCTGTTCCACATGCAATTGATGGGACTCAATGGAGCCTTTCTCACCGGTGATCTGTTTAACCTGTTTGTCTTCTTTGAAATTCTGCTGATCGCCTCATACGGCTTGTTGCTGCACGGTGGCGGGCCGCTGCGCAGTCGGGCCGGACTGCATTACGTTATTCTCAATCTTGCCGGTTCAGGGCTGTTTTTGATTGCCGTCGGCACCCTCTACGGCGTGCTTGGCACCCTTAACATGGCTGATCTGGCGGTTAAAGTTGCCCAGGCAGACCCTGAACAATTACGGCTGATACATATTTCAGCACTGCTGTTAATGGTCGTGTTCGGATTAAAGGCCGCACTATTGCCACTCTATTTCTGGTTACCCAATGCCTACGGTGTAGCCTCGGCACCCGTGGCAGCCCTGTTTGCGATCATGACCAAAGTCGGCGTCTATTCGATTATCCGGGTCTTCATGCTGGTGTTTGGCATCGAAGCTGGCGTATTAAGTAACCTGGCACAACCCTGGTTGTTACCGCTGGGGCTGGTGACACTGGCCCTGGGAGCCTTTGGCGTGCTGGCCTCGCGTTGCCTGCGCAAACAGGTGGCTTATCTGGTGGTGGTCTCCGTGGGTACCCTGATCGCCGGTGTAGGACTGTTGACAGTGGAATCCATGGCAGCATCGCTCTACTACCTGATGCACTCCACCCTGATCACCGGCGGGCTGTTCCTGCTGGCCGATGTCATCGTCCGTCAACGGGGCGA
>WFQM01000093.1 GCA_015487095.1 Gammaproteobacteria bacterium
AGCTAGTATTTTCCGCCAACATGCTACCAACACCAACAAGTCATGTACCGCAAAAATCGGATAAAACAGCGCTTGTTCTTCACGTTGGTGAATATACATTTTTACCTATCGGTTTAAATCTTGCCACATTCACCACCACCACCAACATCAGTAACTGATCATGCCAACCTCCATCATCAATTTTTTGAACAACAGGAAGGCTTATTGCGCGAACCCGACTCCACAACATACCCAAACTACTTAACCTTAAAGGGTTTATCCAGCTTCTTTTTCACAGCAACATTTTTCAGTGTCACATACTGGGGCAAACCATTTTTGAAGGGCGGGTAATCCTCCCCCTGAATCAGGGGCTGCAAATAATGACGACAACGCGGGGTAATATGGAAGCCGTCTTTGCTGATGTAGTTACGCGGCATCATCTTCTCTACGTTAGCCACCCGTGTCAGCCTGGCTTCACTGATTTTCCATTTGTACGGTTTGCTGGAAATACGTTTTATGGCGGGCATCACTGCATTTTTACCCTTAAGCGCCATTTCAACGGCAGCTTTGCCTACCGCATAAGCCTGTTCGACATCGGTTTTGGAAGCAATGTGTCGCGCAGCACGTTGCAGATAGTCAGCAACGGCCCAATGATATTTGTAACCATGTTTGGCCTGAATCATCTGCGCGACCATCGGGGCAACCCCACCCAATTGGCTATGACCAAAGACATCACGCGCATCAGACTCGGCGAGGAAGGTGCCATTTTTATAACGCACTCCTTCGGAAACAACAATGGCACAGTAGCCGCACTCATCCACCACCTGTTTTACCCGTGCCATGAATTTGCGTTCATTAAAAGCCACTTCAGGGAACAAAATGATTTGCGGTGCATCGCCAACATTTTCTGCGGCAAGACCACCCGCAGCGGCAATCCAGCCAGCATGACGCCCCATAACCTCCATCACAAATATTTTGGTTGAGGTTTTAGCCATGGAGGCCACATCAAAAGCAGCTTCACGAATAGAAACAGCAATATATTTGGCCACTGAACCAAAACCGGGACAGTTATCGGTAATAGGCAGATCATTATCGACGGTCTTGGGTATGTGGATCGCCTGAATGGGGTAACCCAGAGATTTGGAGATTTGTGAAACCTTCAAACAAGTATCAGCAGAATCACCACCCCCATTGTAAAAAAAATAACCAATATTATGCGCAGAAAACACTTCAATCAGACGCTCATATTCAGCACGATTATCATCCAGGCTCTTAAGCTTGTATCGACAGGAGCCAAATGCACCGGATGGTGTGTGGCGAAGCGCGGCAATGGCACGCGCGGAGTCCTTGCTGGTATCGATCAGATCCTCAGTCAAAGCTCCAATGATGCCATTACGACCAGCATAAATCTTACCGATTTTGTCTTTATGTGTACGTGCGGTTTCAATCACACCACACGCGCTTGCATTAATTACTGCTGTCACACCACCTGATTGTGCATAAAAGGCATTTTTTTTTGTCATGTCATTTATCTCCCAAAGTGTATTAACCCTCTCATCAGCACATACAATAACGCCCCGGATATTGTCATGAAGCAAATCCAGCATACCCGCCACATTCATTTTCAGACTACAAATACAGTATCAAAACCATCATCTCTCATTTTCATAGACTGCGCACAGCACATCGGCGAAGACCCATCAGTATCGCTTACCTTGAAAAATACACCGATAACATGCTTCATTAACAGTAAAATTCATTGCACAAACTATTGACTTACCCAATAGCTTAAGAGTAGGTTTAGCGCGAACATGAATGAATGTACTATCGCCGTTCGTATTCTGTCGCATTTTGATAACGAGCGACAAAAGATGGTTTGCTGTAATTTTGCTTAACATACCGTCTGTACATAACGTGTATTGAAGTAACTATTAACGAACACAGCCAGCTTATACAATGAAGGGAGGCTGCCGAGTTGAGGATCGTACTGATCGGCGCACCTGGGTCCGGAAAGGGCACGCAAGCAAAAAAATTAGTTGCCAAGTACGGGATTCCGCAGATTTCCACGGGTGATCTGCTACGTGCGGCCGTCGCCGCACAAACACCGCTTGGATTAGAGGCCAAAGCCGCAATGGATGCAGGCCAGCTGGTATCTGATCCAATCGTACTGGGCATGATAGAAGAGCGATTAAACGATAAAGATACACAAAAAGGCTTCATTCTTGACGGGTTCCCACGAAACTTACCTCAGGCAGCGGCGCTCGATACCATTTTGAATCGCATGGGTCGTCCGTTACAATCCGCCATCCTGATTAACGTGGACTTTGACCTGCTGATACAACGTATCGCAGGACGACGTACCTGTAGATCCTGCGGACAGATGTACAACATTTATACATCACCGCCCAAAATAGATGATCACTGTGATTTATGCGGTGGCACACTGCACCATCGTGCAGACGATAATGAAGACACCATCAGCAACCGTTTGCGTGTATTTGAAACACAAACCGAGCCCATGGTCAGACATTATCAGATACAGGGAAAATTGACGGTCATAGATGGAAGCGATGATATCAATAGAATCTTTATCCGTTTATGCAAAGCAATAGAGCAGTCAACATTAAGCAACCCGGAAGTAGCGAGACTTAAAAAAACGCTCAAAGAGCCACCTTCAAAGGTGGAAACTTTTGAAAAAACAACTAAATTAGAGCAAAAAGCTAAAGAACTTTTGGACATAACCGAAACAAACCCAGAAGTACCACCATTACAATCAAGCAGCGGTGCCATTAAGGAGGCAACAACCATGGCGGTGAAAAAGAAAGCTCGAAAGAATGCGGCCAAAAAGAAGGTCGTTAAAAAGAAAACCACAGCTAAGAAAAAGGCCGTGAGAAAAAAATCAGCTAAGAAAAAGGCTGTAAAGAAAAAAGCGTCAAAGAAAAAGGTCGCTAAGAAAAAAGTCGTCAAAAAGAAGGGTAGAAAGAAAAAATCAGTCAAGAAAAAGGCTGTGAAGAAGAAAGCATCAAAGAAAAAAGCAACCCGGAAAAAGAAAACGGCCAAGAAAAAGGTCGCTAAGAAAAAAACAGGCAAAAAGAAGGCCAGAAAGAAAAAAGCAAAGGCTAAATAAACGCCGTTAATCGGCTAATGATCCTTTAGCACCAAAAGCTCCCTTTGGCTTGTTTCCAGCAGGGGGCGCTATTACAATCGGGCACACAAGGTTTCTTGTGTGCCCGTTTTGTTTTCAGCTGCAACAGGTAAGCATTACTTGACGATAGTTCCTGCGTCACCTAACGCACTTATTTATTACTGCCAATCATAAAACTCAACGCACCCGACAAGCCATCAACTGTGAACTTAGTACATCACTATCAAGCTGGGAGCTACATCATGAGTAAACTTGAAACGGCAAAAAGTCGCTACCCCATGGCTCGCATGCGGCGTATGCGGCGCGATGACTTCAGCCGCCGTCTGATGCGTGAATCCCGCTTGTCGGTAGATGACCTGATTTACCCAATGTTTGTGCTCGAAGGCAAAAATCAACGTGAAACCATACCTTCCATGCCTGGTGTGGAGCGCGTCAGCATTGATGAGCTACTCAAAGAAGCCGCTGAACTGGTGGCTCTGGGCGTTCCTGCGGTGGCTCTGTTTCCAGTTACCCCCACAGAAGCCAAGTCACTGGACGCGCGTGAAGCCTTTAACCCGGAAGGACTCGCACAACGTGCGGTGCGTGCATTAAAGACGGCACACCCTGAATTGGGAGTGATTACCGATGTCGCATTAGACCCGTTCACTACACACGGGCAGGATGGTCTCATCAATGACGCCGGTTATGTCATGAATGATGAAACCGTTGAGGTGCTGGTCAAGCAAGCAATTTCACATGCTGAAGCCGGTGCCGATATTGTGGCACCTTCGGACATGATGGATGGCCGCATTGGTGCAATTAGGGAAGCATTGGAAGCCAACGGCCATATTCATACCCGTATTCTTGCCTATGCCGCCAAGTATGCATCAAGTTTTTACGGCCCGTTTCGGGATGCAGTAGGTTCTGCCGCCAATCTGGGTGCAGGCAACAAATACACCTATCAAATGGACCCCGCCAACAGCGATGAAGCGCTTTGGGAAGTCGGCATGGATTTGGACGAAGGTGCCGATATGGTGATGATTAAACCCGGCATGCCTTATCTTGACATCGTACGCCGCGTCAAAGATGAGTTTGGTGCGCCCACTTATGTTTATCAGGTCAGTGGTGAATACGCCATGTTAATGGCCGCTGCACAAAATGGCTGGCTGGATGAGAAGGCCGTCATCATGGAGTCATTACTGGGCTTTAAACGTGCGGGTGCCGACGGGGTACTGACGTACTTTGCCAAACGTGTGGCGCAATGGTTGAAAGAGGCGGGTTAAACACTTTCAACCATAATGTGCGGTGCATTTTTCCGAACTGGAAAATTTAACGCAAAAGTGCGGGAGTTTACACCCTCGGACAGTCATTCCAGTACATTGGAAACTTATATTATCGTGGTGCTGACAAGTGACGTGCTACAAACGCAAAGGACGCAGAGAAAAACACTAAAAACTCTGTGCCCTCTGCGTCCTCTGTATTAAGTACCCGGTATTTTTTAAAATAAAAAAGTATTTTCAGCGCTTAATTCACATTTTAGTCTTTTGTTGCACTTTTTTTCCGGGGGCTTTTTTTGGTTTTGTCTTTGCTTTTTGGTTTGGCTTTTAACTTACTGCGCTTTTCAGGTTTTTTATCAATTGCCACAGGCTTACCGTCTGCACCTATCCGGGAAATTTTTAATGCCTGCCCCGCCACCCGGGTTTTAATCAAATCCTGAAAGACTTCTTTGGGCATGCCTTCGGGCAGGTCCACATAGCTGAAGTCATCATGGATTTTGATGTGACCGATATGTTTGCCATCAAGCCCGGCTTCATTGGCAATAGCTCCAACGATGTTGCCCGGCTGCACGTCGTGACTGTGGCCAACTTCAATGCGAAAACGTTCCAGGCCTTCAGCCGGAGGCATTTCTTTTTTCGGTGCGCGCTCTTTGCGTGGGCGAATTTTGGCTTCGCCGCTGTCTCTGTTGTTGTCACGTTTACTATCACGTTTGTTGCCGCGCTTGTCTCCACGCTTATTGGATGCAGGACGATCATCTCTGTCCCAACTATCGCGGGACTGACGTTGCGGTTTATTTTGTAGTAATAATGGTGTCTCACCTTGCAACAGATGCGCCAGTGCGGCGGCAATTTCCAATGCAGGCACGTTGTGCTCTTGCTGATATTGTTCGATGAGCTGATAAAAAATGCCCATTTCCTCCGTCGCCAAAGTATCGGTGATGCGTTGTTTGAATTTGTCGATACGTTTGTCGTTGATGATTTCCGTAGACGGCAATTCCATGCGGTCGATTTTTTTCCGGGTGGCCTGCTCAATGGAATACAACAGGCGTTTTTCACGCGGGGCAACAAACAGGATGGCATCTCCCTTACGACCAGCACGACCGGTACGACCAATACGATGCACATAGGCTTCGGTGTCGTAGGGAATGTCGTAATTGACAACGTGGCTGATACGCTCCACGTCCAGCCCACGGGCAGCAACGTCAGTGGCAACCAGAATATCCAGTTTGCCTTTTTTCAGATTATTAATGCTGCGTTCACGCAGGTTTTGCTGAATGTCACCGTTGATAGCGGCAGCGGCATAACCACGGGCAGACAGCTTTTCAGCCAGTTCTACGGTGGCAGTTTTGGTGCGCACAAATACTATCATTGCATCGAAAGGTTCGGCTTCGCAGATGCGCGTCAATGCATCGAGTTTGTGCATACCGCTCACCGGCCAAAAGCGCTGTCGAATAGTATCAACCGTTGCCGCTTTGGTTTTGATGGTAATTTGTGCCGGGTTGCTCAAATGGCGCGTGGCAATGCGCCGGATTTGTGTTGGCATGGTGGCAGAGAACAGAGCGATTTGTCGCTCGTCCGGTGTCTGTTCCAGTATCCATTCCACGTCGTCAACAAAACCCATGCGCAGCATTTCGTCGGCTTCGTCCAGCACCATGGCAGTAAGCTGGTCCAGTTTGAGCGTGCCGCGACGCATATGATCCATCACCCGGCCCGGCGTGCCAACCACCACATGTACGCCACGTTGCAGGGCACGAATCTGGCCACGGTAATCCTGACCACCATAAACCGGTAATACGTGAAAACCTTTCAGGTGTTTGGCGTATTTCTGAAAAGCTTCGGCCACCTGAATAGCCAGTTCGCGCGTAGGAGCCAGAACCAGTACCTGCGGATTTTTTTGCTTGAGATCAAGGTTGGAAAGCAGAGGCAAAGCAAACGCGGCGGTTTTACCGGTGCCGGTTTGTGCCTGACCCAGTACGTCCCTGCCTTCCAGCAACAAGGGGATGGTTTCTGCCTGAATGGGCGAGGGACTTTCGTAGCCCACTTCGTCCAAAGCCTTAAGAATGGATTCGTTTAGCGCCAGTTGATCGAACGCCGTTACCGTGTCGGTAGTCATGTTATTGTGCCTATACTTGAATGATTGAACGCGAGGAAAGCTCGCTTTTCATCATAAAAAGTAAGAGCCGGAGTTCGCGGGAATACCTGTCGTCTCCACCCATGGATGCTGCTGGGCGAAACCGGGAAGGGCGCGTAGTGTACAGGCTTACGCTTCGCCGTGCACACTTTTTGTGCATAAATTATGCATTGGCAGCAAGTCAGGGGAAAAGGAATGATTCAGTCTGCGCTGACTTGTTCATCACGATGTTTATCGACTTCGATCTGGCGCTCATAGGCCATCTCTTCTCGACGCAACTGCTCCCTGACATCGGTCTCACTTTGCAACAAAAAAACAATCGGTGCGCGCTGGAAAATCAGTCGCTCATCCATGCGCAAGCGCATGATGCGCAGACCGTTTTTATCAGCCATCGCTTTAACGCGAGGGATGTTATCAATGTAACCAATCTGGTAATAAACCCGCCCATTGGGTTTGAGGTGCTGCCGGACTTGTGCAAAAAAACGTTCGTGTACTTCCCACCAGAATTGCGTGTACTGGTTGGACGGATAGTCAATGTTAAACAGAATGACATCAAAACGCTCACCGGGTTTGATGGGAGCAAACAGATCGCCAGGAGGACGCACATCAATTTTATCCTGCAAGCCGAAGCGCTGAACGTTGAGCTTAGCCGTTTCCACTGCCTTGGCAGAGATATCGGTAGCAACAATATGGTCACTGATTTCAGCCGCAAAAATCGACTGCACACCGGAGCCGGTGCCTATGTCGAGCACGCTTTCTCCCGGTTTGATTTCCCAATGCGATAAAAGATACACGCTCTGTATGGAAGGACGGGGAACACCTTCGGGTACCAGAAAGGCATGATCATTGACCATGAGCGTACCGTATTCGGGGTTTTCCGGTGTCGGTTCAAAATACGCCAGCGTATAGGGGGTTTCGGTAGGCGGTGCCCTGAGCCCGCCTTTGGCTTTTGGAATGCTGGCTTGCTGTGCGGATTGTTGTATAGACGGCTGATTTTTTTGCGGTGAAGGCTCACAACCACTGACCAACAGCACGATAACTACGGTGCTGGGCAACAGCACTTTGCAGAAGATATTGTCAAAAAACATCGCAAATTCCTTACCGGGTTCGACATAAAAAACGCGCTGGACAGCGCGTTTTTACCGTCAGGAAACGTTTATTTTTTCGCGCCTGGCGGTTTGAATCCGTCCGGCAGACTGCCCATTTCACCTTCGTTAAAGAAAAAACCCTGCATATGTTTTTCAATAATTTCGACACTGGCAGGATCTGCGGTAGACAGACCATTTTCATTGATAATCAGGGTCAGACGTTCCAGCCACTGAGTCCAGCCCTCTTTCGACACATTTTCAAAAATGCGTTGCCCCAGCTCACCGGGGTGCGGCACGGTATCGAGCCCTTCACCCTGCTGGTTTGTGACTACACACTGCACTATTCTCGCCATAATTCTTTCCCCGGCCTGTATTTTCTGCCATTAATTAAAAGTGATGCCAATTATACCCGAGTGTAATGCTAGGTTGACGCTTTTGTCGGCAAGACAAATTGATGTGGTCACGTCTATTTGTCATTTCCAGGTTTTGTTTGCCCGCTGCCCTGTGCATCTTCAGTAGCATTCTGTTCATCGGGCATGGCCTCTTCGGCATTTTCTTCCGCTTCCAGGCGATCCAGCTCGGCGTCCAGTTCAGCCTCGGTTGGCGGTTCATATTCGCCATGACCGGAGTCATTGGCATCATCATGATCAGCACTGTCACCATAACGGGTATCGCCCGATCTGGCCTCCGATTGGTTTAGTGGATCGGCAGCAGG
The DNA here is from genome assembly GCA_015487095.1 of Gammaproteobacteria bacterium. GTDB lineage: Bacteria > Pseudomonadota > Gammaproteobacteria > SZUA-152 > SZUA-152 > SZUA-152. The sequence goes on from WFQM01000093.1 coordinate 8,315, forward strand.
TTCTACGTGGTTTCCTGCTGTAGTTGAAGTCGGAGTTGCGGTAGCTGCGGCCTCCTTCGCGGTCGGTGGGGACACAGGAGCGGTATCTCCCCCGATGCTATTTTCCTCTTCTTCCGGTTTGGCGTAAAACCGCGAAAACACCAAACCCAGTTCAAACAAAATCCACATCGGAATGGCTAACAATGTTTGTGAAATAACATCCGGCGGCGTCAGCAACATGGCAAACACAAAAGCACCGACGATGACATAAGGACGCTTGGCAGCCAATTTCTCAGCAGTACTGATACCACTCCACACCACCAGGATAGTGGCAATAGGCACTTCAAATGCCAGACCAAAAGCAAAAAACATTTTAATGGCAAAATCGAGGTAATAAGTAATATCCGGCGTTACCGCCACACCTTCCGGAGCAATGCCGGTGAGAAAACCAAACACCAGCGGGAATACGACGTAATAGGCAAAGGCCATACCGGCATAAAACAAAATGGTGCTGGACAATAACAGGGGGTAGACCAGTTTCTTTTCGTGCTGGTACAGCCCCGGTGCCATAAACCCCCATGCCTGATAAAGAATAAAAGGCACGGCAATAAAGATTGCCATCACCAGTGCCAGCTTAAAGGGGGTTAAAAAAGGTGATACCACTTGCGTGGCGATCATGCTGGTGCCATCCACCATGTGCCGCAATAGCGGCTCCGCAAGATACGTGTACAGGTCATTGGCAAAGGCAAACAGGCCGAGAAACAATACGATGACGACCAGTACGATACGCATCAAACGATCACGCAACTCCAGCAGATGTTGCACTAATGGCTGTTCGTTAGGCGGGGGGTATTGCTTTGGGTCAGTCATGTTTGTTGTTTGAGGGGCTGCCTGCGGCAGTGTTGTCATTGTCGGCTGTCAGCGCATCGTTGTTAATCGCCTCCACCGTATGTTCCTGCTTCTGCTCTGGCAATGTTTCTTCTGGCTCGCTTACGGATGAAGACTGTTTTGAAGGCACCGCCCGCGGAACCGGTTTGCGGTCATCCGGTTCTGTGGGGGTTTGTTCCAGAATGTCATGCAGAGACTGAATTTTGGTTTGCTCTTCCAGCAAACGCTTCAACTCATCGGCCTTGTTCACTTCCAGGTTGATGTCGGTCTGAACTGAACTCACAAAACGCCGTGCGCTGCCAATCCACTGCCCTACCGTTCTCGCGACACCGGGCAAACGTTCGGGGCCGATGACCACCAGGGCGACCACACCGATCAGTGCCATTTCCATGAAGCCTATATCAAACATGACGACGTTGTCCGCGAAACAAAAACACTATCCAACGCAGAGACGTGAAGACGCAAGGAACGCAAAGTTTTTTATGGGCTTTCTCTGCGTTCTTTGCGCCTTCACGTCTTTGCGTTAGATCACAAGCATTCATACCATCAGGAACTCGTTACGAATGACATATCACTGGAGATTCTTCGAATCTCTATAACCTGACATTCACTATTCAAGTCAGGTCTTATCCTTTTCTTTTTCTTTTGCTTTGCTGGCAACTTCACCTTCAATAACATCACCTGCATCCTGGTTTAATTGTGTCGGCTCATCGGTTTTTTTTTCTTCCTCGCTCATCGCTGATTTGAAACCTTTGATAGCCGAGCCCAGGTCACCACCCACATTACGCAAACGTTTAGCGCCAAACAACAGCAACACAATCACCAGAATAATGACCAACTGCCAGATACTGATACCCATTTTTTTCTCCGTTTTACCCAGGTGACGCTTTATTTCTCAAGCATTAAGCAATGCGCCAGAATTAATGTTAACCAAATCCGGGAAGTCGCCCACCACCCAGAATATGAATGTGTAAATGAAAAATTTCCTGTCCGCCACCCGGACCGGTATTAATAATCGTCCGAAAACCATCATCCAGCCCATGCTCTTTCGCCAGTTTTGGCAACAGCCGCATCATGTGAGCCAACAGCGTATCATGCGCAGCATCCACTTCGTCCAGGCTGGCAATATGTGTACGCGGCACCATTAACAAATGTACGTCGGCTTTTGGATAGAGATCCTTGAATACAACAATTTGTTCGTCTTCATACACGGTATCAGAAGGAAGCTCTCCCGCTGCAATTTTACAAAACAGACAATCACTCATTTTTGTTTCCCCTACCGGCTTTTTCATCCAGACCAGACAAACCAAAACGCCGTGAAAGTTCGTCCAGCACTTGCTGCGGGCCTAATCCCTGTTGGGCCAGTAGCACCAGGGTATGAAACCACAAATCTGCAACTTCATACACAATCTTGTCTGCGTCACCATCCTTGGCGGCCATCACTGTTTCTGTGGCTTCTTCACCGACTTTTTTCAGGATGGCATCGAGCCCCTTGCTGTAAAGGCTCGCCACGTAAGAGCTGTCTGGCTCTGCACCTTTACGCGCCTCCAGCACATCTGCCAATTGTTGCAAAATTTCACTCATAAATTTTAGCAGGGTCTTTGATTATCACGTCCGTTTCAACCCACTGGCCATCCTGATATTGCCGGTAAAAACAACGCTCACGACCGGTATGACAAGCGATACCCCCCAACTGTTCTACGGATAACAACAGCACGTCTGCATCACAGTCGAGACGCAGGTCTTTCAGTTTTTGTACATGACCGGATTCTTCGCCTTTGCGCCATAACTTCTGGCGTGAACGCGACCAGTAAATGGCGCGACCTTCATCTACGGTCAGCTGTAATGATTCACGGTTCATCCACGCCATCATTAATACTTTGCCAGTTTGTGCGTCCTGTGCAATGGCGGGTACCAGACCGTTGGTGTCCCATTTGATTTCGTCCAGCCAATCCATTACGGGGTTGTCCACGAAGCACAATCCAACGCAGAGGCGCAGAGGCGCAAAGAACGCAAAGTTTTTATTTTGGTTTTCTCTGCGTTCTTTGCGTCTTCGCGTCTCTGCGCTGGATCGTCATTATTCACAACCGCACCTCCACACCAGCCGCCGCCATTGCACGTTTGGCTTCTTCGATGCTGTGCTCACCAAAGTGAAAAATGCTCGCAGCCAATACCGCATCGGCACGACCTTCAGTCACACCTTCGGCAAGGTGTTTCAGCTCACCCACTCCACCAGAGGCGATTACCGGCACGGTCACGGCATCACTGACTGCACGTGTCAGTTCCAGATCAAAACCGATTTTGGTGCCATCGCGGTCCATGCTGGTAAGCAGGATTTCGCCAGCGCCGTAATCCACCATTTTTTTCGCCCATTCGATGGCGTCAATGCCTGTGGGTTTACGACCACCGTGGGTAAAAATTTCCCAACGTTTGTTTTCGCCATTCCCTTGCGAAGAGTCACTCACGCACTTGGCGTCGATGGCCACCACAATACATTGCGAACCAAACTTGTCTGCTGCCTCGCGTACAAACTCAGGATTAAACACCGCTGCGGTATTGATACCGACTTTATCTGCGC
>WFQM01000094.1 GCA_015487095.1 Gammaproteobacteria bacterium
ATTTGAAAGATGTTCTGTCAAGATAGACAGATATGACTGATCTTTTTCTTTTGCCCTGCGAAAAATTGTCCCGCGAAGCTCATCCAGAGCTACAGCAATAACACCGCTATGATGATCGCCCGGTGATTTCAATTCCTGGGGAACATCCCTTCCGGGGTGAGAAAAATAGACAACAAACCTGAAGTCATTAATATACCCGACAATATCAACTGGCACTCCTTCAAAAATCGCCTCAACCTCGACATCAGAAAGACAAATTTCTTTCGATGTGGTGATCCAAAATGGCTCATGCAATGAGTGTCCTGACAACGATGCAACTTTTGAAACCACGTCTTTATACTCCGGCAGCCTGATATTCAGCTTGTCGCCAATCACCTGCCTCGCCATCATCCTTACCGAAAGGTAAAAAGAATATTCACACTCTTTTTGAGTTCTCTGGTAAACCTTTTGGCTGGCATGCGCAAAGTGCCATTCCTTTTTCTCTCCTTGCTTTGCAATTAACGGGGTTTTACAGGATGGGCAGATACAACCACATTTAGCCCCACGGGGAACATCCCTGACGTCAACGAATGTTTCGTCGGCAGAGTTAAAACCAAATGGTATGAGACTAAAATCAATCGTCACCCTACCCATCCCCCCATTTTATACCAAAACTAAAACACGATAGCCTCTGAAAAATACTCGACTAAAACGATGCCTGCAATACACACAGCGCTTCTTCTAGCTGCTCCCGTTGCATTTGTGCATCCTTAAAAAGTGGTTCACACTTTTTGAGATGCAGTTTGTGAGGTGATCCACTGCGCTCTGTCTGGTGGCTCACCGGGATGCTCATTCCTTCGACAATCCCGTGAATATGTTGTCGTCGCCCTTTGGCCAAAGGCCAGGCTTTGTGAGTCAGGTCGCTGGCTTGCAGGAATGTGTTTAGCTCCTGGCAGTCAGCGCAACCGCAACGATCAGTTACGATAATCGACCAGTCATCAGCCTGGCGTGGTGGGCTGTCGAGCACAGTGATCAATTTGTTACGGACAAATGCCAGAAACCGGATACGCTGTTGTTCCGTCGTATTGAACTTTGGACGCTGCCGTTTGATATGGCGAGCGATTGCCACCAAGTCCAACAGAAAATAGTTGTTTTCATTGTCAATCAGGTAATCAATGGTGCTGTTGCAGATCACATCATCACGACTCGACAGAGCGGCATTGAGCAGGTCAATCACTTGCTTTACCCGCTCAGAAGCGCCCCTTTGCCTGACCACAGCACTCTCAGTCCCGGCTTGTTCGTTATGCTGCTGCGCTAATGCGCTCAGTTGATAAGCCTGTAGCCAGTGCGTCACCGTATGATGTGCATCAGCGCTCTGTTCCACCCAGCGTTTGATCAACGGGGTTAATTTGTCAATCATTCCGCCATTTTGTAAATAAGAGGGGGTGGTAAACCAGTGTTGAATAATCTCGACTAACCACGCTGCACCATAGGCGGTTTGCAGACGGATCATCGCCTGAGCGGTCTGGGGGGAAAGTGCATCAATACCCAACGGCAACAGAAGTGAGCGGGCAAGGTCGGAACGTTCAAGTTTTAGCGCAAGCCTGAAAACAGCAGAGAAGGAAGATGATTTTGTCTCATATCTCTGGAAACCAGACCAGTTGGGCAGAAGCTGCTCAACAGCAGCCTGCGCCTGAGGCCGCGTCGCCTTCTTTTGTGCCAATGGGAGCAATTCCCGAACCATCAGTTCCGGAGCAATATCAAGCAGTGCGCCGAAGCGCTCGTCACGACGCCAAAGGATAATCGCAGCACGGTGGTACCAGCGCTCCATCGTGTTGCCATAGTTACCCATCCAGCCCTCATACTCCGACTGAAAAGGGGTCAACGCATCGTTGGCTTTGGTCCAGCAGCACTCTTTGTCACCCACCTGCCACTCTGGCAACCTGACCGTCGCTCCCGTCGCATCGCGCCAGTGTTTGATGGTCGTGGAGCCATCAACCAGATAGAGCAATTCGACATCCTCCTCGTTATCGTCCTCATCATCGTCATAGCCCCAATGCCGTCGCCCTGAGCGATAGTCCCAATCCTGGCTCTCGCAATCCCACATTTCCTCGATATCCGCCAGTGCCAGATATATCTCCAAATCCAGAGCACCAGCCGCCTCGGAAAGCGCTGCGGCCCGTAGTCGATCACCATTTTTGAGCCGCTTCCAGGAAAGCCCTTTGGATGTATATTCATGATCAAGAAAATAGATGAGTTTGCTGGTACGCGGGCGGCCTGTCGCTTCTTTGTCGGAAGAAGAAGCGAAGTAGTTCTCTAACGCCCCGGTCACGACCTGCTGGGCGGCGGGCGCAGGCAGAATTGCCAGCGTCTCATCCTCCCCATTGAGCAGGAGATTATAAACAAGCGCGATACGATAACCCTCTTTCACCGGTTTGACTTCATGGTGACAGTCGGCATAAAAAGCGAAAAACGTCAGCTTGTCTACTGCCCGACTGCTCTGATAGCGTTTTTTCTCACCCTGGTGATCGACGATCAATGTCCCGCCGCTATGAGGTGACGGCAAAACCACCACCAGCGTCGCAACCATGCCATCGCTCTTTTCTGAATCCTGATGAGGCAGGAAAAACTGCCCGGGTGCGTAAATCAGCATATCGTGCAACTCAGCCTTAAGCTGACTCTGCTGCGGTAGCCCTAACTCATCCTTAAGACGCTCCACTGTGGGATTGAGTGTTTGGTTCCAGCGTCGCTTATCGATTTTTACCCGACTTTTGGGGATCTTCCAGACATCACGCACTTCCGTATCCAGACGGGTCTCCTCCCGCCAACCGAAAGTCGCTGGCTTTGCTACCTTGATCAGTTTTTTGGCAACAGCCGGTTTGATCGGAAACTTCAATCGTCCGACAGGCTTGATCTCAATATGCAGATCGGTAACATCGGTGGTTTTTTTCGCCGAAAAAGCACCTTGTGGCTTGAGTTCTGCCAACGCTGTGGTAATTTTTTCCAGCATCTTGTTTCTCCAGTTTTTTATCGGGCTAAAGCCCTGGTTCATCTTTCGCTCCCGGTACAACAAGCAAGTTGGTGACGTTTTTGGAGTTTTTTAATCGGGGTCAAAGTTTATCATCACATCTTTAATATGACTGACACCTAACTGCAAGTGCGTCGAAAGCGATCAACATCTTCCTGGATCATCAAACCGATTCCCAAAAACAGTGGCATCTACTGGATACCCTTGATCATTTCATTAAGGCCAACCGTGCGCCGATTAGATACCGTGATCGTTTTCCCGCCCAACCCCCGACCACTGTATTCACCAGTGGATGCGAATATTCATCAATTGCAGGAGCTTGCAACTTTAGCGAAAAGTAGCCAAAATAGCCAAAATTATTATATTGATTACACGATGAAAAAGATCACAGCAAAAGATGCCAAAAACGGTTTTGGCAAGCTCATCGATACGGCCAGGGCGGAACCTGTCACGATAGAAAAGCATGGCAGGCCTGTGGTGGTGGTTTTATCTATTGAGGAATATGAAAGGCTCAGGCTGCGGCAGAGTAAAAATGCAGCGTCCTGATGTTAGATGTTTCACCGCCAATAAGTAACAACTGGTTTAACAGGTTTTAGCCTCGGGAAAATATAAATGGCACAAACGGCACTTGCGCAAAGTACAGATTATTATCGGCTAGATGCCGCTAGCAAACTAGACCCAAAAAAGCGTTCGGCCTTGGGACAGTTTATGACCCCGATCCCTATCGCGCGCTTCATGGCTTCCCTGTTTAACGAATTATCAGGAAATAAGATATCGCTTCTTGATGCTGGAGCCGGTGTTGGTTCGCTGAGCGCGGCATTTGTAGAGGAAATGTCAGCGCGTAAGTGCAAACCTACCGGCATAGATATCACAGCCTATGAGATCGAGCCGGTAATGCTTGATTATCTTGAATCTACCATGCGTGATAGCCAGGTTTTATGTTCTCATTCTGACATATCCATGACCACTCACATCAGGGAGAATGATTTTATAGAAGATAGTGTAGGGCTTCTGTCTCATGATTTATTTCAGAGGCACGCAACAGGAGAGACCTATACACATGCCATTCTTAATCCACCCTATAAAAAAATAAGCTCGACCTCTGATCATAGAAAATGGTTACGGGGTGTGGGCATAGAAACTTCCAATCTCTATACCGCCTTTTTGGCTTTAGCGATAAGACTTCTCGAGCCCGGCGGTGAGGTGGTTGCTATTATTCCTCGCTCATTTTGCAATGGCCCGTATTTCAAGCCGTTTCGCAAATTGCTTTTTAGCGAGGTGGCAATTCGTCATATCCATGTTTTTGAATCGCGTACCAAAGCATTCAAGGATGATGAAGTCCTGCAGGAAAATATTATCTTTCACGGTGTAAAAGGCTGCAAACCCGACGAAGTTGTGATCACGGCCAGCCCAGGCTCCAGCTTTATTGAAGATAAAGATACCGGTGAAATTGTTGTTCCAGATATGACATACAGGCGTGTTCCCTTCACTAGCATTGTAAAGCCGAATGACCCTGAAAAATTCATTCATATTACCACAAGTGAAATGGATCAGCGGATTCTTAATCGGATCAGTATTTTCGATCACAGCTTATCGGATTTGGATATCCAGGTATCAACAGGGCCGGTTGTTGATTTCAGATTAAAAAATGATCTTCGTATGACACCTGAAAAAGGATCTGCACCTTTGCTCTATCCGGTACATTTTAAAGATAACCGTTTTGTCTGGCCGAAAGAAAGCAAGAAGCCCAATGCAATCCATGTTTCAGAAGAATCACGTAAATGGTTATGGCCAAATGAGGGACACTACGTTGTAACGCGCCGTTTTACAGCAAAAGAAGAAAAACGCCGCGTGGTGGCTTGCGTTTATGATAGTTCACCATCTGGTGAGCTTGTTGGTTTTGAAAATCATCTGAATGTATTTCACAAAAACCAGAAAGGATTACCCAATGCACTTGCCACCGGTCTTGCAATTTATCTGAACAGTACGTTGATTGATAAATATTTCAGGCAGTTCAACGGGCACACACAGGTTAACGCAACGGACTTGCGTATGCTCAATTACCCCGATAACAAGACTCTGAAGGCTTTAGCAAAAAAAGCCGGAGGGAAAATTCCAGAGCAGGAAGAAATAGATAAAATATTAGAAGAGGAAATCAAAAATATGGCTAATAACAATCAAAGCGATCCGTTAAAGCCTCAGCAAAAAATCGATGAGGCATTATCTATCGTAAAAGCCTTGGGAATGCCGCGCGGACAGCATAATGAGCGCTCTGCGCTTACTCTATTGGCCATACTTAATCTCAAACCGGAAGATACCTGGACAGATTGCGAACGGCCTTTTATCGGTATTACCCCCATTATGGAATTTTGCCGTGATCACTACGGCAAAGAATACGCACCCAATACCCGTGAAACCTTCCGGCGTCAGACGATGCATCAGTTTGTTGATGCGGCAATTGCCGTTTATAACCCTGATAAGCCAGACAGGCCTGTTAATAGCCCAAAGGCGTGTTATCAGATTAGCTCGGAAGCATTTGATGTGATTGTTACTTACGGCAGTGATCAATGGGATGCCAAACTTAAAAAATATTTAGAACAGAAAGAAACATTGGCACAGCGTTATGCCATGGAAAGGAAAATGCAAATGATCCCTGTGGAAATCGCTAAAGGCGAGGAAATATCTTTAACCCCAGGTGCGCATAGCCAGCTTATTAAAAACATCATAACCGAGTTTGCGCCGCGATATGCACCTGGAAGTGAAGTGATCTATGTAGGCGATACCGGTGATAAAGTTGGTCATTTCCAACGCGAACGCTTGGCCGAGATGGGCGTGGAAGTTGATAAACATGGCAAGATGCCTGATGTTGTTCTCTATTTCCCTGAAAAAGACTGGCTGCTTTTAATCGAGTCCGTCACAAGCCACGGGCCGGTTGATGGCAAGCGCCATGGTGAACTCTCAAAGCTTTTTAAAAACTCAAGCCCCGGCCTTGTTTATGTAACCGCATTTCCTGATCGCGGCATTATGTCCAAGTATATAACGGAAATATCGTGGGAAACAGAAGTGTGGGTGGCAGAAGCACCAACGCATATGATTCATTTTAATGGGGAGCGTTTCTTGGGCCCATATGATAGAAAATAATAATGTGAAGGATCATGTTAGTGTATCTCATCAAACAGTTTGTAACTTATTGAGTTCTCCCGACCGCGCTTCATTTTTTCCAGGATATCGGTTGCTGACCTAGTCCATATGTAAGGTGCCGGAACCTTGTTGTGTTTCTCGATGAATGTCATGACTGATGCCTGAAGGTTTTTGATACGGCTGAATACGCCGCGCCTTGACTGTTTGTCAGTCAACTCACGAAAAAACCATTCCACCATGTTTATTTAACCACGACGCGCTGGTCGGCGTAAAATGTACGTGGAAACGCTTGTGATATTTCAGCCAGCTTTTTACTTTTGGATGTTTATGCGTTGCACATCGGTGTCCGGCCCAATTCAGAGGTGCCTCTCCAAAAGTGGCCTGAACTCTCTTCCTGGCAAAACAGCCTTCCAGTTTTGAATACTGCCAAGGCAACATAAACTGGTGATATTTTTATTGTGGTACAGCAACATTTACTACACTGCAGATGGTTTTGACTATCAGGAAACACAACCTACCACTAAATTTTCAGCGTTTACGATCAGTTTTCCCTTGCCTGTTCACCGATGCCGAACCTGTAAATGGTCAACAACATCGGGCTCATTCCGGGCCACCAAACACTCCGCTTCCTGTCTGTCTGTATTGCTTTTTTTGCTTCAACGTTCACAACATCCCTCTTCAAAAATCCCGACCACCGGTAGTACCCGCCCCTCAATTTCGATAGACTTCGCTGATGTCTACTACCGCTCCCCAGATTCCGAAAACCGGCTCGTCAAAAAGCCCAAAAACCACCGGCCAGCACACGCCGATGATCACCCAGTTTCTGCGCATCAAGGCAGAATTCCCGGATACTCTGCTGTTTTACCGCATGGGCGATTTTTACGAGCTGTTTTTCGA
>WFQM01000095.1 GCA_015487095.1 Gammaproteobacteria bacterium
ACGCAATTTCGTCCGGGGACAAGGTGTGAGATAGATGCATCCTGCGTCGCTTGATCACTTCCCGACCTTCCTGTTTGGGTGCTTTAATGCCTGGTATGCCAATATATAAATGAGGGTTAGCCAGAAAACGTTCCTGGCACTGCTTTGAGCAAAATGCGAAAGACATTTGCAGATATTCAATCGCATTATCCTGCGGGTCCACCATCATTTCGCACACCGGATCTTTGACCTGGTCTTCATTCTGAATCATATCGCTTCTCCTTCTGTTCTGGTTTTCCTCTGACATCCTATTTATGGTGACAGTGATTCTGCGGCTGTCTCAAACGGATAAAGTTAACTCTTTCGACATCATCACTGCCGAATAGTTGATAATCATTGATAGGGTTTCGTTTTGGGCACAATAATCCGATTCGCATGTAATGACGTATCGCTGCCGGTGTTACCCAGGTTAGTCTGGGTAATTCGCTGACTTTCATTATCAATTACCTACAATGATTTCTTTGTTTCAATGTGAATTCAGGGTTAAAACACGCTATTTTTAAAAAAATCACCGGCCATTTGACGCAGACGACTGTCAAAATGGACCTCGACACCAAGAGATTGCGCCTGCTTTAACAAAGCACTGTCAAGAGTACCGGGACCACGCTCAATCATTCACTCCTCACCCTAACCCCATTGGCTGGGTAGGGTGGAACAAGCGCAGCGGTTCCACCAAACGGGAAAGAGACATATTCAAGGTTTGCCGGTGCGTCGTTGTTGCATGAGGGAGTCTTTCTCTTGTTTCCGGCAATCTGTTTTTTACGAAACGCAACAAACCTGCATCCTGAATCAGGATCGCATCCGGTGTATACATCTGGTTATGGGCACGAATCACCGTGCTACTGATACGCACATAAGCCTCGACGGGTGCTCCACGTCGTTCGGAACCAAACCTGGGAAAGGCCTGACGTTCAAAGTGATCTTCAAAAGCAGCGAGCGCCAATAATACGGCCGCCGAAACCATTCCCTGGCCGCCGCGCCCATGAAAGCGGATTTCGTGAAAAGTTGACACTCTCATACCCCCTGTTTATCACTGCCGAGTGAATGCGTTACCGTTCATACCATCGGCATATAGCTCGACCCGCACAGCTGCCGGATCAAGATCATCAAGATACACCTGTACGTCAAATATGTGTTGCTGTTTATTCGTGCTTGTTTTCACTTCGCCAAAGTGCAGCGCGGCCCATTTTTCTTCAAGCGCGTGCTGCCCGTTAATGATCTGCAAACCAGACGCACCTTTGTTGACAACGGGGGAGTCCACATAAGTTACCTGGCATGTAAAATGCTGACCGTACCCAATTCCAGATTCATTCAGGCTACGGGTATAAACACACAGAATAGAAATCTGGTTTGGTGTGGTAGGCTTGGTAAAAATTCGACAAAAAACTGGCCAGGATCACCAAACAGGACAAATAAAACACTTTATGGGTACCTTGCGAAGACTGTTACAAATTTATTGGGCAATCGGTGGTCACATCGTTTGGTGGGGACTGGTGTACAGCCATCTTTTGCGCCCCGCCATCAGCCCGGCACAACGCTTGTGCAAAGTGCTTGAGAAGTTGGGAACAACATTCGTTAAACTGGGGCAAGGTCTGAGTCTGCGTCAGGATATTCTGCCGGATGATTACGTGGAGGCCTTGCAAAGCCTGCAAGATCACGTACAGGCTTTCGACAGTAAAATAGCCCGGCGGGAAATCGAACAGGCATTGGGTGATTCTATTGAAAATCTGTTTGCCGAATTTGACGACACTCCCCTGGCAGCCGCATCCATTGCACAGGTACACAAAGCGATATTGCCGGATGGACGCAAGGTAATCATCAAGGTGCGACGACCCGACCTGCGTAACCAAGTGACACAGGATATACGCCTGCTCAAACTGGTATTACGGGTTGTATTGGCACTGATACCTCAGCTGCAAAAATATTCTCTGCCGGAAATCGTGCGTGAAAACGGCCTTACCCTGATGAAGGAAATCGATTTTCGTCAAGAGATGCGCAATACGCACCGCTTTCGTGAAGCCTTCAAAGACTCATCAACGATTCACATTCCCGCCGCCATTCCGGAACTTTGCACTGAGTCCGTGATGGTTCAGGAAATGAGCGGTGGCCGACTGGTCACCGACCCTTCCGTGCAAAAAGACGGTCCGCAGCTGGCAATCAATTTTGCAGACGCTTACCTGCATCAGTTTTTTATCATGGGTTGCATTCATGCCGACCCACACCCCGGCAATCTCTTTATCATGGACAACGGGAAAATTTGTTTTCATGATTTCGGCATGGTGGGACTCATCGATATCACCACACGCCGAAAACTGGCTGGTTTCTTTCTGGCACTGATTAATCAGGACAGCGAATGGCTGCTCGATAGTTACCTGGACCTCGGACTACTGGGCGAGGAAGTCGATCGTCAGCAGGTACAACGCGGAATGAATGAGCTTATTCAGGAATATGCCAGTGTGTCATTACAGGAATGGTCACTGGCCACAGCCATGCTGAGTGCCGCACGTATGGGCTGGGGATTTAACTTACGCATGCCCTACCATTTACTGTTAGTCATGCGCGCCCTGTTAATCATGGAATCCACCCTGCGCAGCCTGGACCCGCAATTCAATATGGCGAGCTACTGGCAAAGTAAGGGAGCAACACTGATGACAACGGCTCTCAAAGAATCGGCAGGAGGATCAAGCTCGGCGCGTCTCAAATACGAAGCATCCGTATTTGCCCAGGAATTACCCAAAGCACTGGCGAGGTTTCTCAGGAGCTCGCGCTCAAGAAAATTCGAAATACCCCTTCACCATCGTGGATTGCGCGATTTTGAAAACCATGTTGATCGCAGCAGCAATCGGATCGCCCTGGCACTGGTCGCTCTGGGGCTCTATATTGCATCATCATTATTGGCACAAAGTGAATTAAAACCATTGATCGCCGGTATGCCACTGATTGCCCTGGGTGGTTACACCCTGGCTTTATGGGTGACTTTTCGTCTGTTGCGAGGCATATCACGCTCAGGACGGGTATAACCTCAACTCAAACAACCCACACAGAGGGAAAAAAACATGTCACATCCACTCGATATTGACAACATCATTGAAAGCCTGAAACAGCAGAAGGATGAAATACGGTTGCAAATTCATTTGGCAAAAGCCGAAGTGCGTGACGAACTTTCTGAACTTGAAAAGAAACTCGAAGAACTTGGTACCCGGGCAGACCTGTTACGCGAGGAAGCGGGAAAAACATCATCCAACGTTATCGAAGCCGCTGGGCTCGTTGCCGATGAAATCAAGCAGGGTTTTGAACGCATACGAAAATTGCTGTAGTTGTCCTCCGCGACACACAATTTAACCGAGATTTAAATTACCGGGCGCTTTCCATCATTTTGTGTTTCCGGCGCGAAACAGGATTCTGGCGGTAAAATTGTGTTAACTGTAAATATACATCCGGGCAGTGTTTCCCGAGAACATCAGGTGCGGTAAAAAAATATTCGCTGACCACCGCAAAATACTCAGCGGGCGTCGTAGCCGCATAAGCATTAATCCGTGTTGAATGCTGATGCGCGACTTGCTGCTGTAATGTTTCAAATGCAACACTGAGCGCGTGTGTCCACTGATCAATTTCCATACGAGGATGAAGAGGAGGCATGCCATTGGCACGCCCGTTCAACATATCCAGTTTATGTGCAAATTCATGGACAACAACATTATACCCCGGATGAGGCGCATGCAGTTCGTACTCGATATCTTCCCAGGAAAGAATCACCGGCCCCCGTAACCAGGACTCACCACTGAGATTATGTGATTCACTGGAAACCAATCCATTCTGATCAACATCCCCATGACTGACCCGAAAGGCACCCGGGTAAAGAATAATCTCAACCCATCCATTGTAATAATCCAGCCCAAGCTCCAGCACTGGAAGCACGGCCTGGGCTGCAATGATCACCTTCATCTCGTCGCTGACCAGCAATCCTTGTGCGCCGGTGATTGTCTTCTGGCAAAGAAACAATGTCGCCAGTTCACGCAAACCGGCTTTCTCTGTCGAACTCAGGTCATGTAGCAGGCTGGTTCTGTCAATCACAGTTTCCCACAATTCGTAAGAAATGGAATGCCGCTTGAGTGTATAACGAATACGCTGGCGTTTAACCCAATTTATTATATTCATATGTGGACAAAAATACTCGGTATTATGACGGATTCGTCACCGGCTCAATTAGACAGGTGCGGTAACAGAAGCGCTCAAAACCTGCACAGCTAAAATACTTAGGTTTCGCTTCCATTACAGCATTCAGAAAAAACCGGATAACTTTTTCATACAGACAATCGTATAGGTATCCTTATTACTGAATACCGGCATTACGCTGCTGTTGGCGGATATAGGCAATAATATGCCCAACATCTTCCGGGGAAACATTTTGGACGGGTGGCATATCTCCAAATCCCCAGTGGTGCTGTTTGACACCGTTCTTTACTGCCCAGTGAAAGGTAATATCTGCATGGTGTGCAGGGCGGTATATTTTGTCGATCAATGCTGGCCCTTGCCCTGTCCCCTGTCCTGATGGGCCATGACATTGTGAGCAATTCGTTACAAACAGTGCTTCTCCCTGTTGTGCATCAGCGACAAAATCCTTCCCTGGAAAATGCTGACGTTTCCGTATTTCTTCCGGGTCCAGGCTGTCACAGCCAACTAAAAATAAGCTCACTGAAACCAGCAGAGTAAAATAATATTTCTTCAGCATAAAAATAACTTCTCATTTTCGACGGTTTGCATAAATATCACTGGGGTTGCTGCAACAAGCCCCACCCTTGGATTTAGCATTGATGCGTGCATTTTCATCAAGGTAACGATACCAACCAGACTTTATTCTTGACCACCAGCTAACATCAGGAGGATAACCGGCATTAGCAAGTATTTTTTCGATGACATCAAAAC
>WFQM01000096.1 GCA_015487095.1 Gammaproteobacteria bacterium
CGGAGGCTGGTCGACCGGGAATATTACGGATGAAATGGTTCAGGAATATCTGGAGCATCATCGAAATCCTTCGAATAAGAATGATGGAAACATGATTCTTGAATAGTTGGATTTAGGACTTTCAGTCCAGCCGCAACCTATGCACTTTCAGTGCATAGTGGTTGAGTTTACACAAGGGAATTGGCGGTTACCCGCTTGGGTTTGGGTGGGAAACATGATGGTTTTCGGACTGTGCAGTGTTTTTCTAAACAAGCACTTTTTTTAACATCTTTTGTAATTCCAAAAATTCAGAAGAAGCCAGTTTTACCCCGAAGTTTTCTTGTATAGAGCGGCTATATACAGGCCAGATTTTTTTCATTACTTTCACGCCTTCATCGGTAATCCTTATTTTGGTGACACGGCCATCTTCTTTGCAGGTATGGCGTGTAACGAGTTTGTTTTTTTCCAACCGGTCTATCAAGCGTGAAAGGTTGTGTTTACTGAGCAATATTTTTTCGCCAATTTCATATTGGCGCAGTCCGGCAGATTTTTCCCGATGCAGTTCCAGAAGCACGTCATACCAGCCAAGAGGAGGGAGTCCGGCATCCTTAAGCGCTTTTTCCACGCTTTCCAATAAGCGCCGGTGTGCATAGTGCAGTTGTATCCAGGCCTGTATTGCCTCTTCAGTCAGTTTTTTATCCATATCCAAAGCCTAATTCAATATGGTTGCAATTACAACCATATTGGGCTAGGCTTTATTTGGTTGCAATTGCAACCACTTGCCTGGTCGACTGGAGAATAAATATGACCTCTGCAATCACTCGTGAACAGATTAAAAAGAATCTTGACAGTAATGTCACAATGATAATTATTGAAGCACTTCCCAAAAAATATTTTGAATCAGGACATTTGCCCGGCGCGTTGAATATTCCACATGATGAGATACGACGAAAAGCTCCGGAAATGCTGGCAGATACTGATGCATTTATTGTTGTGTACTGTGCCAGTGCTGAGTGCCAAAACTCAAAAATAGCAATGAATACATTACAACAGATGGGATATAACAATGCTCATGAGTATGTGGAAGGAAAAAACCATTGGCTCGAAGCAGGTTTCCCTGTGGAATCAACAGAGTGAGCATAGTAATGACTTCTATCGATAATAAATATGCAGCTGATGCCGCGTTACTTTTGCGCTTAGGATTAGGGATAATGTGGATTTCGCATGCGCTGCTGAAATGGTTTGTGTTTACGATTCCGGGTTTTTCAGCCTGGCTGGAAGGCCAGGGACTACCGGGTTTTATGGCATATCCTGTGTTTTTACTTGAGCTTGTTGGCGGTGTAATGATTTTAATCGGTTTGTATGGACGATATATCTCGGTTATTTTGATACCGGTGATGCTTGTTGCCGCATGGACGCATTTTCCTAACGGTTGGCTGTTTACCAATGAGGGAGGAGGTTGGGAGTATCCTGTATTTTTAGTATTGGCTTCGGTTGTGCATGTTCTTCTTGGTGATGGCCGATTCGCGATACGCACCAGACAATATCTTTTTGTTGCCTCATAAGGTTTTTGGAAGGTTGTTGTAGCGCTGACAAGCTATGTGCTGTAGACGCAAAGGCCGCAAGGAAAATATAAAACTTTGCGGCCTTTGCATCTTTGCAACCTTTGCGTTACATATTCATATTTATCCGTTATTATCCACAACCCGAATATCTTTCAGATATTCAATAAGTTGATAACGCTCTTCTTTTGATAAACCTCTTCCTATTACGCCTTTCCCAGGTGTGTTTGAGAACTCATGCCCTTTATTTGAATTACCGGTGATTGTGGTATCAAGCTCAAAAAACCCTTTTGCCTTGATCATTTTATAGCCCATTTTTTTAGTGTCGTAGTCAAGGCTGCCAAGGTAAAACTTTTTAGGTCTTTCCTTTACAGGAGACAATAGCGTGTAAATATTCGGCACTGCTCCATTGTGTAAAAATGGTGCTGTCGCCCATATACCATTTAACGGTCTGGCTTTATAGGCAAAGGGTGCTCGCAGACAGTTTTTCCGATAACCATTCATTTTTTTCTGTTGTGCGATTGGCGTATTGTGGGTTTTGTACCAGTAATTATTGACGCTTTGTACCGTGGCCCCCAATGACAGCGAGAAAGGCTGAGCTTTTCCATCAATAACCGTGACAGGCTTGCAATCTGTGCTTTTTGAGCCGAAATAGACAGGGTTGTTTTTCGTGAACCATTCTTTATCTTCGAGATAAACGCGAGTATTTAATCCGATGTTGGTTGTATCAACTTTTCGTTTTATTAATACCAGCGCTTCCTGTGGGTCGGTGCCAATGTAATCAATATCGACAATGGGAAGGTCAAGATAGCTCAGGTTTTTTTCATCCGGTTTTGTCCAATAGGTATCAGACCAGAATTTTTCGCTGTCCATGGGGGGCAAATGACATCCCTGACAAAGTTCAGCATATAGTTTGGCACCCTGGGCATGTTTTTTCTGGTTTATTTTACCAAAAATATCTTCACGCCATTGAGGGGGTTGCAAGCCATAGAATTTCTTGTTTTTTGTTGGTGGCGTGGTACCACCCAATAATGATTCCATCCAGAATAAATTATCCAGTTTTACCGATGAGTCAAAATTATTGGGGGAATTCTGGTCGAGTGTTACATAGGCTGCCACACCCAGTGCCTCACCTGCATTACGGATCATCGGGCCCATAATGGAAGCATCGTACTGAACCCAGAGGAACCACGATGTGTTCCATAGGTAGGGATAGTTAACAGGTGCATCGGTTTTGACTATATTTTTCAAATTACCTGTGGCTGTACCAAATACGGTATTACCAATCCGGTTCAGTGCATCCAGTCGGGTAAAGCCTTCAGCGGTAGATTTTTCTCTGTCTTTAATGATATTCCGGATTGTTTTTATACGGTTTCTGAAAGGGTGTTCTTTGATATCTTTCCGGGCTTTGTCGCGTAAACCGGCCAGTTGTAATTCCTCCAGTTTAACAATGCCTTGTAGCTGGTTTTTAAGTGTGTGTTTCAATGATTTTCTAAGGTTTTTTCGATTAGCTTTGGTATTTGTAATACCAAGAATGCGCTGGGAAAAACGTGAAAATTTAGCTTTATCCACATAGGTTTCGATTAATGCGATGCCCAGAACACTGATGAGTTCAGTCAGGTTGGTCATGGCTGGTCCGCCGTCATAGCGCACGGATGTGTTATTGACTCTCATCTGGCCGGTATGACAGGCTGCACAGGTTAACCCAATGGCATTAAAGGTGTTTTTTGAAATGGCAGGATTAGTTACGTTATAGTCAACAGAAAAGCCAACAGGTAAACCAGCCTGATTATAGGGTGTTATCTCACCGGTAATAAAACCCAGACGAGCGAGATACCCATTTTCAATAATCAGTCCTTTGGTACCAAATAATTTGAAACCGGGTTGTTCAAGTGCGGAAAACCATTCGTAGGGGATAGGTAAAGTCATGGTTCCTTGACTGGTGTGGTGGAATTTTTGTCTTTCCTGCTCGGTCCAGCCTTGTTCCAACCATGTAATATTATTGCTGGTGGGTATGGTGGGAATTTTTGCACATCCGCTCATAAAAATGATAAATCCTATCAGTATTATATTTTTCATCCGTGAAATTTCCTGTTTTTAGTATGACATTTTGTATGTTAATCAGGCAGGCAATATGATACATACACTGTGTGTTGATATGATTTTATGTAAAAGAACGATACATGTATTAAAAAATACATGGTTAAAAAAAAATAATTATTTAGTATGCGGAGTGGTTGATTTTTTTCCTTTATCAGGAGGCCAAATCGTTTGAGTGCATACCGAAAAACGAACTATAGACCAGGAATAGTGCAATTCAAGACTGCTTTCATATAAATATGAATAAACAATCATGACAGGCTTTATTACCCCGTTTCCCTTCTGTGTCTATTGAAAGTGAATACATATGAAGCTGAATGAAAAAAATATATTTTTGCAAAGTAAATACAATGTGACCGCATTTTTTTACGATATTCTGGATTATCCCTGGGAAAGACGATATCGAAAATGGCGACCGGCTCTGGTGGGTGATTTGCGCGGAAAAGTGCTGGAAGCTGGTGTCGGTACTGGAAGGAATCTGGCGTTCTATCATCAGGATGTTGAGCTGTTGGGTATTGAACTGAATACACACATGTTACGTAAGGCGAAAAAACGAAAGGCGAAGGCACGGTGTGATGTCACCTTGATCAATGAAGATGCTACCGTTATGTCATCGGTACCTTCTGGTCAATTCGATTGGGTTTTTTCCACATTTATGTGCTGCGTGATGCCGGATGATGTACAGGCACTGGCTATTGAACAATTTGCCAGGGTGTTAAAGCCGGGGGGGCAATTTCGGTTATTGGAGATGGTGTATTCAAAGAATGAGAGAATACGAAAAAAACAGGCAGCTTTTGCGCCTTTTGTAGAAAAGGTTTATGGCGCGAGATTTGATCGGAATACGCTGCGGTATCTTGAACAATCAGCAACGTTAACAGTGAATAGCACGTCTTTTCTGAAAGACGATACTTATTTGTTGATTGAGGGTGTTCGTGATTAAGGAATGGGGCAACCCGGAATATAGGGAGCCCGGAAATCAGTCGCTTTATCACATTCAGTGCTTGTAAACGCGGAGGTCGCAGAGACACAGAGGCGCAGAGTTTTTAGTGTTTTTCTCTGCGTCCTTTGCGCCTCTGCGACCTCTGCATTTATAACTCGCCACTTGTCAGTAGCACGAGAACATAACCTTCCAATACACTGGAACGATTGTCCGAGCGCTTTACGCTTTAGTCATTGGTTTTGACAACGCGCCCTGTTATCAATGTTTTTTCAGGCCGCCTGTTGACGTGCGATGTTCTGCACTAATTGTTCCAGTTTCAACGTATCAGCGGTGAAGCCACGGATGCCCTCGGCCAGTTTTTCAGTGGCCATGGCATCTTCATTCATCATCCAACGGAAATGGTTTTCATTGAGTTCGATGCGCTCAATGGTGGATTCGCTGGCAGTCTCCGGTGACAGTTTCCGTGGCAGTTCACCTTCACTGTTTTGCAGTTCTTCCATTAGAGCAGGAGCAATCGTGAGCAGGTCACAGCCCGCCAGTTCGGTGATTTCACTGCTGTTGCGGAAGCTGGCACCCATCACCACAGTGGCGTAGCCGAATTTTTTGAAATACTGATAAATCGTACTGACGGATTTCACGCCGGGATCATCTGCTGCTGCATAACCGTCTACGCCTTCGGCTTTTTTGTACCAGTCCATAATGCGACCGACGAAGGGAGAAATCAGCGTTGCTCCTGCTTCGGCGGCACCGATGGCCTGGGCGAGACTGAACATCAACGTCAGGTTGCAGTGCAAACCTTTTTTCTCCAATTGCTCGGCGGCACGAATGCCTTCCCAGGTGGCAGCAATTTTGATCAGGATACGTGAGCTGTCTACTCCGGCTTCACGATACAGGGCGATAAGCTGTTCGGCACGCGCGACGGTGGCGACAGTGTCGAAAGACAGACGTGCATCCACTTCGGTTGAGACCCGGCCAGGGACTGTGCCGAGAATTTCCTTGCCGAAATTGACGGCGATTTTGTCCAGTGTCAGCAGGCGCTGTTGCCCTTCGTCACCGCCTTTTGCCTGGCCATATTCGATGGCTGAATGCACCAGCGACTGGTATTGCGGCATTTGTGCCGCCTTGAATAAGAGTGAGGGATTAGTGGTGGCGTCACTGGGCTGGTATTGCTGGATTGATTCGATGTCACCCGTGTCGGCGACCACGGTGGTCATGCTGCGTAATTGTTCGAGTTTGTTCATTGCGTCTGTCCTTTGTGCTGGATGGAAATGTCCTGTTTGTGTTTTCTCTATTGATAGATTCAGGGCCTGTA
>WFQM01000097.1 GCA_015487095.1 Gammaproteobacteria bacterium
ATTTTATAGGCGCTCATTTTATACTATTTCAAAAAACCACAACACAATAAAATTGTATTGCTCACAATGTCCTTCACTTCCTTTATTTGCTCGCAATAAATTTTATTGTGATTAAAATAAAGAGAAGCTGTTAAATAGTCGAATGGTTGAGTAGGAAGTTGGGAATTGTGAATAGTGGTTAGTGATTGGTAATCGGCGTATGGATTTTATCCAAACTTTGCACCTCGCAGGTGCAAGAAATGGGGTGAAAAGAAAAAAACCAATCTATCAAAATTGTTGCTTTAGGTTTTATTAAACAAAGGATTATGCTTCCTGCAATGTTCTCTAATTCCTTTAAATGCTTTAATTATAATCCGTTGTTTGAGGTTTTAATCCGCCGCCCTTTTTGCATACTTCGTAAGTGTGAAAGTGGGATTTTAATTGCGGCTCACCCAATACCATGGGGGATGAAGCCATATTTGTAATTAATGCTGCAAGGTGTATTCAGAGCCAGACATATCAGGTACTTATACACCCTGTCAGCCAAACGGCACAAACACCAATCAAGTAATAACGGATCACCTTGCTCATGACATGCCCCTTGGCAGTATCATTCAACGTTCCGCCCTTCTCCTGCTTCTTCATATGTTACTCCGTCACGGATATGATAAATACGCCTGAAAGTGGGAATGATTTTTTCGTCGTGGGTGACGACAATAATGGCGGTTTCGAACTTTTTGGCCATATCGTTCAAAATTCGAATTACGGCCAGCGCTCGCTCGCTGTCAAGGGGAGCTGTAGGTTCATCGGCCAGTATGACCGGGGGACGATTGACCAGGCCGCGGGCGATAGCCACTCGTTGCTGCTCTCCGCCGGAGAGTTGAGATGGCATGGCCTTGGCGCGATGTTCCACATCAAGCGCTTTAAATAATTCTCTCGCCCGGTTACGCGCCTCGGTGTTTGGTATTCCAGCCAGCATGGGCAGAAGGGCGACGTTGTCGGTGACATCAAGGAAAGGAATCAGATAGGGAGCCTGAAATACAAAGCCGATCCTGTCCCGTCGCAGGGCCCGAAGATCCTTCACTTTCCAGCCGTCGTCATAAATAACATCATCTCCGAGTATCATTTTTCCGGCAGTCGGCTCAATCACCGCTCCCAGACATTTAAGGAGCGTGGTCTTGCCGGACCCGGAAGGACCTATCAGACCAACGACTTCACCCGGCGCAACGTGCATATCGACCTTTTTGAGTGCCTCCACAGCGGTATCCCCACTTCCATAGCTTTTTCTCAAGCCAAAGATTTTAATTCCTTTACCGCTCATCTCAGCCTCCTATAGCCTCGGCCGGATCGACCTTCAGTGCGGCACGAATGGCGACAATGCTCGACAGTACGCAGATCATAACCACGGCGATAAACCCAATAGCGGAGTCGAGGGGTTCCAACAGCACATATTTGGGGAAAATCGGTGCCATCAATAGTGTTGCTGAAATTTTGCCCACCACAAAACCGATCACACCAAGTGCGATGGACTGCTGCATGATTAAACCAATAATGGTGCGATTTTTAGTGCCGATCAGTTTCAATACGGCAATTTCACGAATCTTGCCCAGCGTCAGGGTATAGATGATAAAAGCCACGATGGCAGAACTGACAATGGAAAGAATAACCAGAAACATAAATATTTGTTTAGAAGCTGTGGCAATTAGCTTGCCGATTAAAATTTCCTCCATTTGGCTGCGGGTGTAAACGGTCAGGCGCTTCCAGCGGCGAATATATTCAGCTACTTGTTCTGGGTTATGGCCTTTTTTAACTCGCACCAGGACGGCATTGACATAAGGGTTGGTGCTTTGCGAGGCAATGATGGCATCGAGTAAGCCGGGCACCCCGGGCCGGTTGAAGGCAGGGTTTTCGGCCGTGCGTCGACGCTGCGCCCATATGGCATCATTGTCTTTCAGAAACTGTGCTTCCTGGGCGTCTTTCAGTGGAATGAATATCATTGGATCTCCACTGGAAGAGACCATCCTTCTGGTCAGGCCGACTATGGTGTAATAGTTGCGGCGTAGTTTAATGCGTTCGCCAAGTTTGAGTCCGGAAGCAATATCGGCGACTGCCTCGTAATGGCTGCTGGTAATCTGGCGTCCAGCAACAAGATAGGGCGGCCATCCCGGTATTCCTGGACCTCCCGGAGTAATGCCGGCTACCATGACACGCACGTCACCACCTTTCTTTCTTACTTGCATAGTGAGATAGGTGATGTTGGCTGCCTGATCCACGCCGGGTATACTACGAATACCACGCCAGATATTATCATTGATACTTGATGGCTCAGCGTAGGGGCCGAGGGTGTCTTTTTGCACTACCCAGAGATCAGCACCGCTATTGTCGAGCAATACCTTGGCATCATCTACCATACCGCGATAAATTCCGGCCATTGATAGTGTGATGCCGATCAACAGACCAAGTCCTATGCCGGTAAAAACGAATTTGCCCCAGGAATGTAGTATATCGCGTCCAGCCAGGCTAATCATTGCGTCACCCCGGGAATGTGGTCAACTACACGGATTCGTTTATGTTTGTTTAGTGCGTTTTCGCTATAGACCACTATCCGGTCTCCCACCTTAAGCCCTTTTCGTACCTGCACATGGCCCTCCAAATCGGAGACACCCAATGATACCGGTGTATAGCGAAGTTTATGTCCTACGACTCGCCAAACGCCCATCTTGCCGCCAATACGACGAATCGCCGCATTGGGAATAACCGGTCCTGCCGCAAGTTGTGGCAAAATAACCGTGACTTCGGCCAATTCACCGATGGGAGGCATCGGATCGGGTGTTCGATCAAATACAACTTTGGCCAGTGTTTCCTCAGTTACTGCATCAGCCAATGGTTCGACTCTCAGTACGCGTCCAGTAAGCACCTTGTCAGCCTGAGAGCGCAATACTATCTGAGCCGGCAGGTTTGCAGCCAGGCCGTGTGAGCGAATTTGATCGAACCGGACATTGACCCAAAGTGAACTCGGAGCAATCAGTTCCACAACCGACTGACCTGCAACTACGGTAGTTCCCGGCTCGGCATCGCGAGAAACGACCAAGCCGTCAGCCGGTGCAATCAGAGCCAAATTTTTGCGCTGCGCTTTCAATGCATTCAAATCGGCTTGCAGACGAGAAACCTCCTCCCGTGCTGCAATCAACTTGGATTGCGCAACTAAAAAGTCTCGTCGTTTAGCGGACGCCATCTCCTTACTGGTGGAGTGCGCTTTAAGCAGTCTCTTGTAACGCAAAGCCTGTGCCTGCGCATAATTTTTATTTGCCTGTGCTTCACGCAATTGAGCATTTGCACGTTTTAAAGCGGCAACCTGGGCCCGAATACGTTCATCAAGATCAACCGGGTCCATTTCGCCGATGACCTGTCCTACCTTAACTTTATCGCCCACGTCAACCTTTAAGAGCTTAACTCGACCAGGGTACGTTGGGCCTATCTTGTAGGTATAACGAGCCTCAACGGTTCCGATACCGAAAAGTGCCGGTTTGATGCTCTTATTTTCAACTTTGGTCAAAACGACAGATACCGGGGCAAGCGGTCCTGAATACAAAGCAACATAGACAAAAAGGACTATCAGAGGAACAATTATGGCGAACAACGCCAGTGTCCGTTTTTGAAAAGGCAGTTTTTTCACGATCTGCTCCTGATGCCCTGTTGATAGACGGCATAGACTTTCGGCGCGTTTCGATGTATGTGGCTCGTATCTACAGCTATCAACGATTGCATGACCAATCCTTGAATGGTGCCGATGAATAGCGTGGCCGCAGCCTCGCTGTCAAGTTTTTCGTCAATCTCACCGCAGGCTTTCCCCTGTTCAAGCAAAAGATTGATGCGCTCCTCGTAACGGCGGAGGAGCGTTTGCGACATCCGCTTAGGAGCGGTTTCTCCTGCGCGCTGCAGTTCAGCAAACAACATGCGGGGAATGCCGGGGTGCTCTGCTATAAACTCAACGTGCGTCATAAACATGCTTTTAAGTGCGTCAAGCGGGGATACCTTTGCCGCCACCGCCTTTTCAATGTGAGACAGCAACCGCTCAGAGACCCATTCCATCACAGCCTGCAATATAGCATCTTTATTTGGGAAATGACGGAAGAGAGCTCCTTGAGTTAATCCCATATGTTTGGCGATAGCTGCCGTGGTAATCTCGCTTGGATTTTGCTTTCCGGCAAGTTCTATTACCGTCTCAATAATTACCTGTCGTCGTTCTTCTGCAGGAAGATGTTTGCTTGTTATAGCCATAAGACCTCCAATAAATAAAGTTAGTAATCAATTACTATCATATTTGTTTAAAGATTATTTGTCAATATTGTTTTGCAAAACCTTTTTGTTTTTGTTTCAAGTGGAGAATAAGCACAATATCCAACCACTATAAATGCTTTGCTACTACCACTTTTATAATGCCACCGTAAATTAAGACAGATTTTTGAACACTCTTATTCTCAAATCTGTTAAGATTTGAGAAATCTTCATTGTTTTTACATCTTGTCTTATTTATCTTGTATTTGTTTTGAAGCTTAATTGGGGGGTTTATGAGTCAGAAACTTAAGAATTTTCTCACCAGAGTTTAAAACAAAAGTAGTCTTAGAGCTTTTAGAGGGTAATACAACAATAAATGAGCTTGCATCCAAGTATGGCATACTGCCAAAATCAATCCAGCAGTGGAAAAAGCAGTTCTTGGAGAATGCCTCATTGGCATTTGAGAA
>WFQM01000098.1 GCA_015487095.1 Gammaproteobacteria bacterium
GACATGCTGAATACCCGATGAATGCCCCCTGTAATGCCCACTAAAAAACCAACGACAGGGCCACCCAACAATCCACCCAGAACAGCTCCGATTGCCCGCGTATTGGCGATGGCATCATCGGTTTGCATTGATGGCTCGCTAAAGGACGTTCCCAGTATGCAAAAACCGGAAAAAACCAGATAGATGATTGCCTTGTCCGGTAATGAGAGTGAATTGTTCACCAGCGCGGTAAATACCGGTGTTTTGGTGAACAGGTAGGCCAGCCCCAAAAATACGAGCATGTGCTGTAACAAGGGAATCATGTGTTCCAAAAATAAAATATTTTGCATTCAGCTGATTCTCCGCAATTGACGTCATGCGGAAAGTTTGCATTGTGTCAAAATAGAATACCAAGATTGAAATCGATGGTTGCGTGATGCGACATGCCGCTTAATTGCTATATCAACCATTTAACCCTTATAGTTACCGCTTGGCCGATTTCGGCTTTACGAGAAGTATCAAGTCGTTATTGTATTTTTCAGGGCTGTTTTGATCAGTAATATTGGATGGTTATTGCAACATTCTGTTTGATTAAAAACAAGCAGTTTCCCACATAATATTTTTTCAAGGATAAATATTATGCGCGTAAAAAAATTATAGGGCTGTAAAAATAGCCTGCCAATATTGAGCAATGGAAGATGGAATGGATAAAGTATTTTTGGGTATTGTTATTGGACTAGTGGTTTTTAAAATTTTTACTGAAAATCTGTTTTTATCAATTATAGTTGCTTTAGTTATTTTGAGGGTTTTAACAAGAACTGGAAAAACTAACCAAAAGAAATTTATCGCGAATTATCAATTTCCAGAGGGACTATACTCGTAGCGATTGTGATTTGGGTCTAATTCAATTTAGGTAAACCACCGCCTCTGGCGGTGAGGCTAGAAAAGGCTCTGCCGTTCCCAACGGGCAGACCGCCCGAGCTGGGACGACCTGGCTGGTGTTGCGGTGCTGGCTGAATCGTCTAACAATGGGCGTGACTTTATGGGTAGAAACTCAATATCATTAAGTTAAGCCAAAATTCCTGTTTGTTGTAGGTTGGTGGTGAGCTTGCGAACCCCAACGGAGCCGCTGATGTTGGGGTTCGCAAGCTCACCACCAACCTACGAATTTGGTAACTTAATGATATTGGGTAGCAACTCCGGTAACAGGACATCAGGGGCGGGCTTGATTTCAGATGACGGCGGTAGTGTCAGTGTATGTCGCTGTTGGTCCTTTTTGTTCGTAAAATATAATTTTCGTTTGCAGTCCGAGATTGTGGCGCTGGGGCTAGGAGTGTCGTGCATGTTCCTTCTAACTGGACTGTGCTGACAAAAAATACACCAAGAGCACATTAGTGGGTGCTTTCCTTCCGTCTAAAGACAAAACCCGGGTGCATTCCTCATAAAATTGCGTGTGTCCTCGCGTTTCCCTAAAATGCGCGGAGTTTAGCGTTTGTCGGGCTTCGGGGGGCGTCGCGAGAGTAAAGTCATTTTGAGTTCATTTTTTGATCGTTTGAGGTGAATCTTGGACGCATTCAACGAAAAAGGATCGAAAAAATGGCTGAAATGGATTTCCCGCAGTAGGATTCATCCTGAATTTGACCGGCTCCATATTAGGGTTTGGTGGTCCAGGCGAGGTTGTACTCAGTGGGTTTGTGTCCGACAGAATGCCTTTGAAGTCTTAAGTGTCGCGTTCATGCGCGTATAATCAGTTTACAAATTTGCGCAGGAAGCGAATATAACATGCCAATAACATTTCTTCGTGTTGCTTCGGCGACTACCGGTCCGGGCCGGGAAATTTTTTTATCATCATTTTTTGTCCTCGTTTACGATGCAGGGCGAGGGCTTGAGCAATGATCAGGAAGCTTAAAAACATCCTTACACGGGCATTTCTTCACAGGGTTGCTACCACTGATCGTAAGGAATTTGCGCGTCGAGGGCTGGATTTGCGCGGACTTGCTCCTTCCCACTGGGATTTAAGCGTCAATGATGCGGGCCATCTGGAAGCGCAAGGCTGTGACCTAGTTTCCCTTGCCAGAGAATATGGCGCACCGTTGTATGTGGTGGACAAAGAGAGACTGGCTCGCAACTATCGCGCCTTTTACGATGCGTTTGCTGATCATTATCCCAAAGTTGTGATTGGTACCTCCTACAAGACCAACCCGTTGCCACGGGTTATTAGTGCATTGCATGAATGTGGTGCCTGCGCGGAAGTCATTTCCCATTTTGAGCTTTGGCTAGCCCTGGAGCTGGGTGTGCCCGGGCCTTCCATTATCGTCAATGGCCCAGGTAAAACCCGTGAGGGACTGGAGTTGGCCGTTTCCAATCAGGCCAAAATCATCAATATTGACGGTTTGCATGAAATCGAGTGGATTGCGGACCTGGCGAAAAAGTACAGTCATCGCCAGCGGGTCGGTGTGCGGGTGGTGACTTCGGTAGGGTGGTCAGCGCAGTTTGGCTTGGGCATTGGCAATGGTGATGCTTTGAAGGCATTTCAGCAATTATGTCAGCACGAACAGCTTGAGCCTTGTGGCATTCATGTGCATCTTGGTACCGGGATTCGCAATATAGACATCTATCTGACGGCGATAAAAGAAGTATTGGAATTTGCCAGTGTGCTGAAGCGTGATCTTGGCATTGATATTCGTTATTTTGATTTTGGTGGCGGTTTTGGTGTGCCCACTGTCAGGGAGTTTTCCGGCGTGGATATGATGATGCGGAACAATGACATGCCCGTGCGACCGTTGGACACAGAGGCCTGTCCTAATATCTCGGAGTACGGAAAAGCCATTTCCAGGTTGATGAGTCAGTATTATTCTCTGACTGACCCTGACGTACCCACTCTGATATTTGAACCGGGGCGGGCCGTCACCAGCAGCGCGCAGATTTTATTACTGGAAGTATTGGCCACCAAAGCTGGCACTAATGGTGTCACCAATATTATTGCCAATGGCGGGAAAAATATTGCTATGCCAACGGGTTATGAATATCACGAGTTGTTTGTGGCCTCAAAAATGAATGCGCCGCGTAGCGGCCAGTGCAGTGTATTTGGTCCCTTGTGCCATCCCGGCGATATACTTTTCAAGTTAAAAAAACTACCCGCCGTTGCCGCTGGCGATATTCTCGCAATCATGGACGCCGGTGCTTATTTTGTGCCGAACCAGATGAATTTTTCCAATCCGCGGCCTTCGGCGGTCATGTTGCAGGGAGGCAAGGCGGAATTGATTCGTGAGCGGGAAAGTTTCGAAGACATCATTTCCCTGGATCAGTTACAAACTGAAGCCAGTCATGGTGACTCTGCGGTGGTCAATCAATGATTTGCAGGGCTGATTGACGTGGAAGACCTGTTATTTCTTACCCATCGTATTCCCTATCCACCCAATAAGGGCGATAAAATTCGTTCGTTTAATCTGCTCAAACAGCTGGTCAAAGATTATCGGGTGCATCTCGGCACGTTTA
>WFQM01000099.1 GCA_015487095.1 Gammaproteobacteria bacterium
AAGATAAAGCCCTTTGCAAGGGGAATATCAGTAATAAAACCTTTATCAAACGGCTCAAAGTCATAGACACTTTCTACCTTCCATTGTGATAAAAAATAATCTCCATTTATCGTTGTATTCACAGTCAAGTAAAACCTGTGATCAGAATTTTTTAATCTTAAGTTTGATTGCTCTGCTAAAAGAGCACCATTACTTAAAATGTAGCCTTGACTAATTACACTTCTTGCTTCTTTTTCAAGCTTTTGGCATGCACTGAGCCAAGAAACTCTGCATCGCTCGACCTTATCATAGAGACTGATTTTTGCAGCCTGTAATGTTAATCAGCATCCAGATGTTCCAGACGAATACGCATCACTTCGCCGGTCACAGCATCCAGCGCTTCGATGGTATCAATGGCCGCATTCATTTTACCTTCGTTCACACGATGGGTAAGCAGGATAATCGTTGCAGAGGCACCACCCGCAGGCTCTTTTTGCATCAAGGCCTCGATACTGATGTCCGAGTCACCCAGAATGCTCGCTACGTTGGCCAGCACTCCGGGTTTATCTTCGCACTGTAATCTCACATAGTACGCAGTCTCTACTGCATTCATAGGCAGGATGAGCAAATCGCTGAGTGCGTCGGCTTGAAAAGCCAGATGCGGCACGCGATTTTCCGGGTCAGAAGTCAGTGTACGCACCACGTCCACCACGTCTGCCACCACAGCAGATGCAGTGGGATCGGCCCCCGCACCAGCACCATAATACAACGTCGGGCCCACTGCATCGCCTTTCACCAACACAGCATTCATCACGCCATCCACATTGGCGATCAAACGCCGCTCGGGAATCAGGGTGGGATGCACACGCAGTTCCACACCCGCTTCGGTGCGCCGTGCAACACCGAGGTGCTTGATACGGTAACCCAGCTCCTCGGCATAAACCACATCTTCACGGGTAATTTTGGTAATGCCTTCGGTGTAACAGGCCTCGAATTGCAATGGAATGCCAAAGGCAATGGAGGCCAGAATTGTCAGCTTGTGCGCGGCGTCGATGCCTTCCACATCAAAGGTGGGATCGGCCTCGGCGTAACCAAGACGCTGTGCTTCGGCCAGCATATCGCCAAAATCACTGCCGTTGTCACGCATTTCGGTGAGAATGAAATTGCCAGTGCCGTTGATGATACCCGCCAGCCATTCAACACGATTACCGGCCAGGCCTTCACGCAACGCCTTGATAATGGGAATACCACCGGCTACTGCTGCTTCAAAGGCAACTACCACACCCTGCTTCTGTGCAGCGGCAAAAATTTCGTTGCCATGTTTTGCAATCAATGCCTTGTTGGCGGTAACCACATGTTTGCCGTTGCCAATGGCGGTCAATACCAGTTCGCGGGCCAGGGTGTCGCCACCAATCAGCTCGACGATGATCTGTACATCGGGATCACTCACCACATCCTGTGGATTCGTCGTCAGGGTAATGTCTGTCGTATCACAAATGCGCGCTTTGTTAATATCACGCGCCGCTGCATGGGTAACCTGAATACCCCGTCCGGCCCGACGAGCAATTTCCTGTGCATTACGTTTAAGCACATTCACGGTACCACCGCCGACAGTGCCCATTCCCAACAGTCCTACTTTTACTGGTTCCAACACACTTCCCCTTTTAATTTGTGGTTCGTCAAGCGTACGGGCAAATAGCCAAACCCTGCATTTCATCGCAAAGGGCGCAAAGAAAAAAATTGAAACAAAATTCGCTCACACTTATTATCTTTGTCTCTGCATTTAACTCATATCACAGCGTTAATCTATGTTCTCAGCGTCCGACAATACTCGGATGATTTCACTTCTGTTTTGCAGCTTGCTGTTTTCTTTGTGGAGTTTTTTTGCCATTTCCAGCGCCGTCATTCCCTCACCTCCCGTTATATGCAAATCTGCCCCTTGCTCAATTAAAAATTTAACCCGCTTCACATCGTTGTACACTACCGCAGCCTGTAATGGCGTCGCACCTTTGGGGTCGTAATGATTGATGCCATTGACATCCAGCCCATTGGCGAGAAAGATTTTTGCCAATTCGTAGTTTTTGGGACTTTCTCCATTAAGAATGTAGTCAAGACCTGCGCCGTCACTTAATTCTTTAATGCCTTGTTCATTGATTCGGTAATTCACCATGTAATAATGACAGAGACTGCTCGGGATTCGTATACCGCCTTCATTTGCACTACACGAAATCAAAACTTTCATCTCCATTTCCGACATAGCATAAAACATAAGCCCGGCTATCGTCAGAAAAATACCGCCTACACCGCCAAAAAATATTTTCTTTTTCATCGCCTAACCCCATCGTTTCACAATGCCGGGTGATGGTACTTTGTAGGCTAAAAATACTCCCGGCCTCTCATCTAGTTCATTTTTTGTCAACAAGAGATGCAAAGGCTTTCTAAATTCTTTTGAAATAAAATCCAGCACAAAATTATAGACTTTGGCATTCTGTAGATCAGTCACAGACGCATATTTAAACCAGTTCTGGCTTGCTTTTTTCCCAAAATTTTTTAATATTTTCAGTGCACCTTTTACAGGGTTTTTGACGCTTTCAAACAATCCGCGAACATAACCAACCGCATAAGAGGCATCAATGGCCTCAACCAAAAGCCCTTGTGCAAAACCCCGCAAATAATCCGTCATGGGCAGTGAATTAAATCATGATCCGTGGGTTTAAAAATAAATTTCAACACGATGCGGGTTTCTTCTTCATTAAACAGAAGTTCTTCTGCGCTGAATTGACGAAGTTTTTTATAGCTACTCATGATGTACTTCTCCACTGGCTTTACATAGACTAAATTGTCCTGACGCCTGACAAATCGACACAACAGCACTCACCCACATTATTTTATTTCTCTTCTTTCTAACCTTTGCGTTCTTTGCGCCTCTGCGACCTCTGCGTTTACATCACCATTCTCAAAAAAACCTTACCCCGCCGCATCAGCACGAAACATATCCCGAATACCGCGCAATGCCTGACGGGTGCGATGTTCATTTTCGATCAGGCCAAAGCGCACATGATCATCACCGTATTCACCAAAGCCAACCCCCGGCGACACCGCCACTTTGGCCTCTTTCAACAATTTTTTACTGAATTCCAAGGAACCCATTTTTTTATACTGCTCAGGGATGGGTGCCCACACAAACATGGTAGCTTTAGGTTTTTCCACTGACCAGCCAATGGCGCAAAGACCTTCGCAAAGCACATCACGACGGCGACAATACATGTCAGAAATCTCTTTCACACACTCCTGCGGACCTTCCAGTGCAGTAATGGCGGCCACCTGAATCGGCGTGAAGGTGCCATAATCCAGATACGATTTGATGCGCGCCAATGCGGCCACCAACGTGGGATTACCCACCATAAAGCCCACCCGCCAGCCGGGCATATTATAACTTTTCGACAGCGTGAAAAATTCCACCGCCACTTCCTTGGCTCCCGGCACTTCCATAATAGAAGGCGGTTTGTAACCATCAAACACGATATCTGCATAGGCCAGATCATGAATGACCCAGATCTGGTGTTCCTTGGCGATGGCCACGACTTTTTCAAAAAACTCCAATTCCACACATTGTGTAGTGGGGTTGCCAGGAAAATTCAGCACCAGCATCTTGGGTTTGGGCCAGGTATCCTTGATTGCCTTTTCCAGCTCGGAGAAAAAATCCACATCAGGTGTCAGCGGCACATGACGAATATCCGCCCCGGCGATAACAAAGCCATAAGGGTGAATGGGATACGAAGGGTTCGGCACCAGTACCGCATCCCCCGGCCCGACAGTGGCCAGCGCCAAATGTGCCAGCCCCTCTTTGGAACCAATGGTCACAATGGCCTCGGACTCGGAGTCCAGCTCCACCGCGTAACGGTTTTTATACCAATTGCAAATAGCCCGGCGCA
>WFQM01000100.1 GCA_015487095.1 Gammaproteobacteria bacterium
ATTTACAGCTATAGTTCAAGTATGGGCAGGCATTTATCAATGCAGTGACCGGCCTAATGAAATTTCCAACAATGTGTCGCAGGTGGTCGATTATGAAAATCGTCTTCTTTAGCAGCAAGTCCTACGAGCAAAAGTTTTTTGACGAGGCCAATGAGAAATTTGGTTTTGAGCTGGTTTATTTTGCGCACCATCTGTCCCGGCACACGGAGCTGAAATCATTATCAGCTGACGCCGTGTGCGTATTTGTCAACGATATACTCGATTACGACGTTCTTTCAGCTTTGCAGCAACAGGGTATTCGGCTGGTGGTGTTGCGTTGTGCCGGGTTTAATAATGTGGATTTACCTGCCGCAGAAAAACTGGGCGTGAGAGTGGTGCGGGTTCCTGCTTATTCTCCCTATGCCGTGGCCGAGCACACGGTGGGTCTGATGTTGTCACTCAATCGAAAAATCCACCGTGCCCATAACCGTGTACGGGAGGGCAATTTTTCGTTAGAGGGGTTGTTGGGTTTTGATATGCATGGTCGGGCCGTTGGGGTGATTGGCACCGGGCGCATTGGTTCTGTGGTGGTGCGTATTTTGTCCGGCATGGGTTGCTGTGTATTGGTCTACGATCCCCAGAAAAACAATGAATGCGTACAGTTGGGAGCACGCTATGTGAGTCTGCCGGAACTTTATGCACAGTCCGACATTATCAGTCTGCATTGCCCGCTGGACTGCGATACCCGTCATCTGATTAATGCCGCTGCGCTGGCGCAAATGAAGGATGGCGTGATGCTGATTAATACCAGCCGGGGAGCGGTGATTGATGCGGCAATTCTGGTGTCGGGGCTGAAGTCGGGAAAAATCGGCTATCTGGGCCTGGATGTTTATGAGCAGGAAGGTGACCTGTTTTTTGAAGACCTGTCCAATGAAATTATTCAGGATGATGTGTTTGAACGGCTGGTGACGTTTCCCAATGTATTGATCACCGGGCATCAGGGTTATTTTACTGAAGACGCACTGCGGAATATTGCGCAGACCAGTCTTGCCAATGTTTATACGCTGGAACAGGGGCAGGTTTGCGAAAATGAGCTGACGGCCACGATGTTGCGTGGTGCTTGCCGGTGATGGCATGGGTGTCCTGAACGGGTTATTAGCCCTGTTTGGCAAGCGCCATGCCCAGCCGACCGCGTCTGTATCATCCCCGGAAAGCTGGCATGCTGAAGGTGTAAGTACTGTTTTTACATCGCTCGAAACAAGTGTCGATGGATTAACAAAAGCCGAGGCCGAAAAGCGTCTGGCCAGATATGGGCCTAACCGGCTCGCGGAAGCAAAAACACGTAACCCGCTGCTGCGTTTTTTCTGTCAATTCCACAATGTGCTGATTTATGTGTTGATGGCAGCGAGTATCGTGACGGCGTTGCTGGAACATTGGCTGGATGCTGGTGTGATTCTTGGCGTAGTGGTGCTTAATGCGTTGATTGGTTTTGTGCAGGAAGGCAAGGCTGAGGATGCTTTGCGCGCCATTCGGAAAATGCTCTCGCCTAATGCCATGGTATTGCGGGATGGGCGGCAATCCACCATCCCGGCTGAAAAGCTGGTGCCCGGTGATGTTGTTTTGTTGCAGTCCGGCGACAAAGTGCCCGCAGATTTGCGTCTGTTTCGTGTCAAAGGGTTGCAGATTCAGGAGTCGGTGCTCACTGGTGAATCTTTGGCGGTAGAAAAGAGCATCGATGCTGTGGCGCAACAAACGGTAATCAGTGACCGACGTTGCATGGCCTATTTCGGTACCCTGGTGACTCATGGTCAGGGCCGCGCCGTGGTGGTGGCCACGGGGGCACAAACCGAGATTGGCCACATCAGCACGCTGGTATCGGAAGTGGAATCGGTGACGACGCCATTGTTGCGTCAAATGGCGCAGTTTGCTCGCTGGTTGACGGCTGCTATTTTGGGCATCGCCACTATTACCTTCGTCTTCGGCGTGTGGTTGCGGGATTATTTACCTGCCGACATGTTTCTCGCGGCTGTCAGCTTGGCCGTGGCGGCGATTCCCGAAGGTTTGCCTGCCATTATGACCATCACTCTGGCAATGGGAGTGCAGCGTATGGCCCAGCGCAACGCCATTATTCGCAGGCTGCCTGCCGTTGAAACCCTGGGAGCAGTATCGGTAATCTGCTCGGATAAAACCGGCACCCTGACCCGCAATGAAATGACGGTGCGCAGTATTGTCACGGCCGACCAGCTGTTTGTCCTGAGTGGCACGGGTTACGACCCTCACGGAATCCTTTCAATAAGCAATTCGTCAGTGGAAAACCAGGATGTGTTGCCCGAGCAACAGCCATTGCTGCTGGAAGCCTTGCGCGCGGCAATGCTGTGCAATGACGCCTCACTGGAGCATGCTGATGACGAATGGCGGGTACAGGGCGACCCCATGGAAGGTGCGCTGCTGGTGGCTGGTTTAAAGGTAGGGCTGGATATTGACGTTGAGACCAGACAATACCCGCGTACCGATCTTATCCCCTTTGAATCCGAGCATCGCTTCATGGCGACATTGCATCACAGTCATCGCAGTGAAGCATTTATTTTTCTCAAAGGTGCGCCGGAGCGGGTGCTGGAGATGTGTGCGCGACAAAAAAATCTGTCAGGCGAATCAACGCTGGATAAAAAATACTGGCTGGCCCGTATTGAAGAGATGGCAAGACAAGGGCAACGTGTGCTGGCTATTGCTGTCAAAGCCGTCGAGTGCCAACAGACAGAGTTGTCGTTTGACGATGTGAATAACGGCCTGACCATGCTGAGTTTGTTCGGCCTGATTGATCCTCCGCGTGAAGAAGCCATTACTGCGGTGCAAGCGTGTGGTGAAGCAGGTATCCGGGTGAAAATGATTACCGGTGATCATGCCTCCACCGCTCGCGCCATTGCCCGACAATTGCAACTGGTTAACGCTGATGATGCCATTACCGGGCAGCAACTTGAGCGGATGAGTGAGGCCGAGCTACGTCAGCGGGTACAGGAGGTGGATGTTTATGCGCGGGTGAATCCCGCTCATAAATTACGCCTGGTCAGATTATTACAGGAACACGGCAGAATCGTGGCCATGACCGGCGATGGTGTTAATGATGCGCCAGCCCTGAAACGCGCTGATGTGGGCACGGCTATGGGCCAAAATGGTACCGAAGCAGCAAAAGAGGCTGCCGAAATGGTACTGGCCGATGATAACTTTGCCTCCATTATTCATGCTGTGGAAGAAGGCCGCACGGTTTACGACAACCTCAAAAAGGCCATTTTATTTATTCTGCCCACTAATGGTGGCGAAGCATTGATTATCCTCGCGGCTATTGTTTTAGGCTTCCAGCAGTTGCCACTGACCCCCGTGCAGATACTTTGGGTGAATATGGTAACGGCAGTGACATTGGCCTTGTCGCTGGCCTTCGAGCCGTCAGAAGTGAATGTCATGCAGCGCCCGCCGCGTGACCCTCGGGAGCCGATACTAAATGCTCATCTGTTGTGGCGTATTATTTTTGTCTCGTTAATTTTAATGGGGGGTACTTTCGGGCTTTTCCTCTGGGAAATGCAGAGGGGTGCCAGCATCGAACATGCGCGCACTGTTGCAGTGAATACGCTGGTGATGTTTGAGATTTTTTATTTGTTCAACTCCCGTTACATTACCGCTTCGGTATTTAACCGTGCCGGGTTTATCGGCAATCCGTATGTATTAATCGCTATAGCGGTGCTTGTCACGTTTCAATTAGGTTTCACCTACCTGCCACTACTGCAAACCTTATTTGGTACGGTAGCTATTGGTCTCGATATCTGGTTACGCATTGTATTGGTCGCCTCCACGGTATTGTTTCTGGTTGAGATAGAAAAGGTGTTTTTACGACGCAAACAATGATCTTTTTAAGATGGATTTTTACAAGTAACTAAAACACAACAACTTTTCCCGTCGGGTTATTCAGTCACCTTATCAGCATAAATTTACCACCTTTTCAGGCTGAAAATAATCGCTAAATATCCTGGTTGTTTTGGGTGAAAATAGGGGGTTTTTATTCTTTCTATAGTCTGCGTATAGGGCTATAGTATAAGCGATATTCACTCCTTTATGGGCCCTCAGGGTTTGGTGTACAGCCGACGACAAAACAGTTAGATATAGACATCAATAAAAATACAGAAAAGGCCAAAGAAAAGAAAAAGATCATTTTTGATCTAAATGTTGAAGGTCCCAGCATTGCCTGGAATGAAGATGGCTCTTTCCCCTATCAAACCAAAATGGATGCGGTTACCTATGAGCTGGAAAAGCATCTGTTGCAAATTGAACTGCTCAAAGTTCAAAGCTGGATTCAGGACACCAAACAGCGTGTGGTGGTCGTTTTTGAAGGCCGTGATGCCGCAGGTAAGGGAGGGACCATAAAACGCTTCATGGAGCACCTTAATCCACGAGGAGCCAAGGTAGTTGCCCTGGAAAAACCCAACGCCAGGGAACGGAATCAATGGTATTTCCAGCGTTATATTCAGCATCTTCCCTCCAAAGGGGAAATCGTCTTATTTGACCGCTCCTGGTATAACCGCGCAGGTGTTGAAAAGGTCATGGGTTTTTGCGATGACCACGAACATCTTGAGTTTTTACGTCAAGCCCCCGAGCTGGAGAGAATGCTGGTTAATGCCGGCCTGATTTTTTACAAATACTGGTTCTCTGTCAGTCGTGAAGAACAGTTTCGTCGCTTTAAATCACGTCAAAAAGACCCACTGAAACAATGGAAGCTGAGTCCGGTAGATATGGCCTCTCTTAGTAAATGGCATGATTATACTGAAGCCAAAGATGTGATGTTTTTTCACACTGATACCAGAGATGCACCCTGGACAGTGATAAAGTCAGACGATAAAAAACGTGGCCGTATTAACTGCATGCGTCATTTTTTAAGCAAATTGGATTATCCGGACAAAGATCATGATGTGGTTGGCAAACTCGATCCTCTTATTGCCGGGTCAGCAAAGCAAATCCACGAAAAAGATGAGATAACCGATTTTCATAATAAATGAAAATACCAAGGGGCTCATGAAATAAACCAAGTGAACCGGTAGGTCTTATGGTTCTGATAAATAACAATCACGGCATATTATTTGGATGGCTTGGTCGTAATTTTTATACGCAAAATGAGGAGCGTTATGATGAGTAAAGAGAAAACAAAACAAACAAAACAAAAAAAACTAAAAAAGGTGATCAAGAAATCTTACGATGAAATCGCCAAGGCTGCCGTAAGCGCTAAAAAAGCCGAAAGCCGAGCCAGCAAGGCTGCCAAGCATGCGCGTGACGCGCGAGCCGCCGTCGCCAAAGCTGAGGATCGGCTGAAAAAAATGATCTCCGAGCTTAAAAAACTGGAAGCGGATAAAGTTGCCCGAAAAAATGCGGCACAAAAATCGGCACAAAAAAAGGCGATCAAGCAAGCTAAGAAAAACAAAGACAAAAAACCCAGTAAATATAAAAAATAGTCTTTGTTATGAATGGTATTTAAATCACGCGCTTACAAAAGGGGCAGGGAAAATAGGTCCCTTGCCCACAAAGAGACGCTTGTTTTTTTCAACAACCGGGGTAAATTCTTCCACCCTGGTTTTCATTAGCTGAAATCCGAAATTGTTAACCCCCGTTAATGGCGTGCTCATTGCTCAGTGGATACTGCTGGCATGAAAGTGTGTATTGTAATCTCTTTGGATCTAATTCCTCGTAGTTTGCTGCGGGGTTGTTTATTTTAGGTTTCGGACTCAAAATCAGGGGAGAGCTGGTCGTAATGAGTTGAATATATTTACTATTGCGTTTAAAAAAATATCTGCCTTTAAACAATTACCGGGTATTGCGCAAAGGTTGCAAAGAACGCAGAGAAAAACACTAAAAACGCTGTGCCCTCTGCGCCTCTGCGTTAAATACCCGGGGATCTTAAAGTAGATACTTTTAGCGCTTAATTCACATTTAAGACCTGCGTAATATCAGTTAATACTCAAGGGTGATGCCCCAGGAAACAAGCGTTCCGACATCCTGGGCAGCGAGGTCGCGTACGCGGAGTTTCCAGTTGCCACGAACAGACTCACCAAGAATATCATTGAGATCAGGTGTTGATGTGGTGTCGTACAGCCGCTTGAGATTGTTGTTCGATCCACCTTTATTATTGTGTAATCGCACAACCTGCCCGGACGGGGAAAAAAGCTCAACCTGAAGATCACCAATATACGTGTGTACAATATCAATGTTGACGGTGATATTTTTGACCTCTCCCTCTTGCTGGATTTGAATCTCGCTTGAATTTCCCTGGGCGTTGGCATCAGGAATGGGGAGGTTCGGGTTTACGCTTTCTGTTATTACCGTGGAGCGGCGTTGGTGTTCGGCCGCAATGCTCCAGCGCACCAGCCGACCGACATCCTGGGAGGCAGTATCAACAACGGTAATTGACCAGCTTCCGCCAACTCTGCCAGTGCGGGCAATGTTGCGCTGCTGTAAGTCTTTTTGATGTCATCGCCATCTGCACCCTCGTGATTATGTAACACCACCTCAGTACCATCGGGGGTAACAAGTGAGAC
>WFQM01000101.1 GCA_015487095.1 Gammaproteobacteria bacterium
GCAGCACACTGATCAACTACATGGGTATTGGCACAGACCTGATCGACTTTGTGGTGGACAGAAACATACACAAACAAGGTCGTTTCATGCCAGGGCAACACATCCCTATTTTTGCCCCTGAAAAAATAATGGAAGAGCGGCCGGACTACGTGCTTATTTTACCCTGGAACGTGACTGACGAAATTCTTAAACAACAGCAGGAATATCGTGACCAGGGCGGCAAATTTATTGTGCCCATTCCTGAACCAAAAATTATCTAGACGAATATCATAATTGCGTTGCATCACATTGGTCTGAGTACAGCCAATGTGATGCAACGCAAAAAAATATGTAAAACACTATTTTAGAGACGGCAACATAATGAATACAGAACATACATGCCC
Source organism: Gammaproteobacteria bacterium (assembly GCA_015487095.1). Lineage (GTDB taxonomy): Bacteria > Pseudomonadota > Gammaproteobacteria > SZUA-152 > SZUA-152 > SZUA-152. The sequence continues at coordinate 384 of WFQM01000101.1, forward strand.
CAGTTGTAGCGCAGATAACATGCAGGTTTTTTACGAGCAGAAATCAGTGCCCTCAAACAGCTGTATATTGTTAGACAGTGCAAAAGCAGCCATTGAGTATCCGCGTGGTGACATAGAGCTTTGTTTTTGTCCCGAATGCGGATTTATCTCCAATATGGCATTCGACGCAAAGCTGACCGAATACTCCGGGCGCTACGAAGAGACTCAGGGTTTTTCAGGTACCTTTAACAAATTCCATCACGCATTGGCAGAGCGGTTAATTGAGCGTTACGACCTGCATGACAAGGATGTTCTGGAAATTGGTTGTGGCAAAGGCGAATTCATTACGATGCTGAGTGAGTTGGGAAACAACCGAGGCGTTGGTTTTGATCCGGGTTATCGTGCTGATCGTAACGCCAGTGAAAGCGCACAAAAAAATGTAACATTCATCACTGATTTTTATTCAGAAAAATACAGTGATTATCAGGCCGACTTTTTGTGTTGCAAAATGACCCTGGAGCATATTCACCCGACCTCCGATTTTATCAACACCGTACGCCGTTCAATCGGCGACCGGGAAGACACCATTGTGTTTTTCCAGATACCGGAATCAACACGCATCCTGCGCGATTGTGCGTTTGAAGATATCTACTACGAGCATTGCTCCTATTTCTCCCCGGGATCATTGGCAAGACTGTTTCGATCAAAAGGATTTGATGTGATCAGCATCGAAACAGAATACGATGATCAGTACCTGACCATCGAAGCCAGACCAAACAATGGCAGCTCACAGAGCGCTGTGCTTGAACAGGAAAACGACCTTGAATCATTGAAAGAACTGGTGGCGACCTTCCCCAAACGACTTGAGGAGAAACTCTCCGGATGGCAGAAACAGCTGGATGACATGCAGGCCAGCGGCAACAAGGTGGTGCTGTGGGGCTCAGGATCAAAAGGCGTTTCGTTTTTGGCAACACTGGATGCAGGCGACAAAATTGAATACGTGGTGGACATCAATCCACACCGGCAGGGATATTACATGTCCGGCACCGGGCAGGAAATTGTCTCCCCGGATTTTTTGAAAGAGTACCAGCCGGATGTGGTTATCGTCATGAATGCCATTTATTGTGATGAAATCGGACAAGATCTGAAAAAACGGGGACTTTCTCCGAAAATCATTGCCGTTTGATGACGATATCAGCAGGAGATAAATAATCATGGCCGATTCACGCGAAGAAAAATGTCCCGTTTGTGACTCATCGGATATCGATGCCTCTATCGATATTTCTGACGTTCCCATTTATTGCAATGTGCTCTGGCCCTCCCGCGAAGTGGCTCTGGACGCAGCAAAAGGAGATATCTCGGTGGGCTACTGCCGTGATTGCGGGCATGTATTCAACACATCCTTCGATCCTTCGTTAATGTCCTACACAGAGGAATATGAGAACTCACTCCATTATTCCCCCACCTTTAACGAATATGCAGAATCACTGGCATCGCGGCTGCTTGAAAAATACCAGCTCAACAATAAAAGCATCATCGAAATTGGTTGCGGAAAAGGTGACTTCCTTTCCATGTTGTGCTCGCGAGGAGAGAATCGCGGTTATGGTTTTGATAAAAGCTTTGAAGCCGACCGGGTGGCATCCGATACACACAAACACGTCACGTTTATTCAGGATTTCTACGGCGAAAAATATGCCGACTATGATGCTGACCTGATTGTCTGCCGACATGTACTTGAACATATCCAGTATCCGCAACGTTTCCTTCAGGATATCCGGCAGGTGATTGGTGAGCGTACGGACACAGTGGTTTATTTTGAAGTGCCCAATGCGTTATACACACTGAAAGACATGGGTATCTGGGATCTCATTTATGAACACTGCGGATATTTTAACGTTAACTCGTTATCCCGGGCATTTGAACTTGCCGGGTTTGACGTTTGTGAAGTGGGCGAATCTTTCGGTGGGCAATTTATCTACCTGGAAGCAAAACCCCGCACCAGTGAGAGCACTGCTAACAAATCAGAAACCTCGCCACGACTGGCACTGGAAGATCTGGCTACCTGCGTGACGGCATTTGAAGGTAACTACAACGCCAAGGTGGATGACTGGCGCGAGACGCTGGACGCACTGCAAAAAAATAACAAAAGTACGGTGATCTGGGGCGGTGGCTCAAAAGGTATTACGTTCTTGAATGTCCTGAAAACGGAGCAGATTATTAGCCATGTTGTGGATCTGAATCCTCACAAGCATGGATTGTTCGCGCCGGGAACAGGGCAGGAAGTTATCGGTCCTGACGCATTGAAAGCATTGCGCCCTGAACATGTCATTATCATGAATGGCATTTATAAGGATGAAATTACAGGCATGCTTGAAGAGCTTGGGATTGCCGCAGAAGTCAGTTGTATTTGACCCATTGTTTTTTTTGTTTCACGAACCTGTTGTGTTTTATTCGGGTGTTTGGTGTGCATCATAAAATGTGGCAACAAGAGATATTGAGTAGGTAACGCAGAGGTCGCGGAGACGCAGAGAACGCAAAGAAAAAAACATTAAAAACTTTGCGTCCTCTGCGTCTCCGCGACCTTTGCGTTTACAACACATTGCTTTAACAGAGCGATACACTTCCAGGCAAATCCTTGCTTCTCCGGTACAAGGCGTGCAATGAATGCCTGAGCCCCAATTGCTACGAGTACACATATGAAAAAAACAGACCTGCTTGTCATTGGTGGAGGTGTCATCGGCCTTAATATCGCGCTAGCCTTTCAACGTCGCTATCCCCAACAAAAAGTAGTTTTGCTGGAAAAAGAAGCACAGTTTGGTGCGCATGCCAGCGGAAGAAACAGTGGTGTATTACATGCAGGGTTTTATTACACCGCCGACAGTCTGAAGGCCCGTTTTACCCGTGAGGGAAACCGGCTGCTGACCGAGTATTGTACAGAGCGAGGCCTGCGCATTAATCGCTGTGGAAAACTGGTTGTTACACAAAACGAAGCTGAACTGGAAACGCTGGACGTATTATTGCAACGCGGGAAAGCCGGTGGCGTTGTTATGCATGAACTCACAGAACGTGAGGCCCATGATATTGAACCCCGGGCAAAAACATTCCAGCGCGCCCTTTTTTCGCCTACCACCTCATCCGTTGATCCACAGGAAGTGGTGGAATCCATGGCCAATGATGCCAAAGATATTGGTATTGAAATCCTCACCGGAACAGCCTATCTGGGGCGGAAAGGGCAGGAAATCCGTACTACCCAGGGAAAAATTCTGGCAGGTTATGTCATCAATGCCGCTGGTTTGTACGCCGACAAAGTTGCGCAGGATTTTGGGTTTTCAGAACACTACCGCATTATTCCTTTTAAGGGGCTTTATCTTTACAGTGACGAACCCGTCGGTGCATTACGCACACACATCTATCCAGTACCGGATCTTCGCAATCCTTTTCTCGGTGTGCATTTCACCCTGACGGCAGACGGCCACATTAAAGTTGGACCAACAGCCATCCCGGCTTTTTGGCGGGAGCATTACAAAGGCTTCGAAAATTTTAATGCACCAGAGCTTTTTGAAATTACGATGCGTGAACTGGGCCTGATGCTGAATAACGATTTTGGTTTTCGCAAACTTGCTGTTACCGAACTTTCAAAATATTATCGGCCCCGTATGGTGAAGCTGGCATCCAGTCTTTTATCCGGAGTGGATAACAAAACCTATCGCCGATGGGGGCGACCCGGTATTCGTGCCCAGTTGTTTGATTTGCGCAACAGACGCCTGGAACAGGATTTTTGTTTTGAAGGTGATCAGAATTCTTTTCATGTCCTCAATGCTGTATCGCCAGCATTTACCTGTTCCATTCCTTTTTGTGAATATTTGATTGACCAGGTTGAAATATGCCGTTCGCGCTAAAAGAAAGCGCGGGAGGTTGGAATGTCCATCGATTTTTTGTTTCGTTTTATTCAACACAGAGTGAAATTGCAGAATTTGGTGGAACCGCTGCGCTTGTTCCACCCTACCCGAGTAGATGGTGGAGTTAGGATATTCATCGGTTTTTTGTTTCGCTTTATTCAACACAGAGTGAAATTGTAAAATTCGGTGGAACCGCTGCGCTTGTTCCACCCTACCCGAGTAGATAGTGGAGCTGGGATATCCATTGATGTTTTGTTTCGCTCTATTCAACACAGAGTGAAATTGTAAAATTCGGTGGAACCGCTGCGCTTGTTCCACCCTACCCGAGTAGATGGTGAAGCTGGGATATTCATTGGTTTTTTGTTTCGCTTTATTCAATACAGGGTGAAATTGTAGGGTGGAACAAGCGCAGCGGTTCCACCATGATCTTGCATACACCCCGCAAACTATTATCGCTGTTAGCGCTGCTGAATCGCACTGGGTAATTGGCGAACAATAATCTTCGTTGCCTGTTCAACGCCCTTCGGGAGAGGTGGCTCCGGAGCTTTGCTCATGCACAGTGTTTCAATAGTATTCGCGATATTACCCGTTGCAAAATCATCCGTCTGTATTTCAGCGCAGCGTCCATGTTGTTTGAGCCAGTCAATCAGACAATCCGCTTCCGGCCAGTTTTTGCGTTGCAGATACAATACCGGAATCCCCAGGCAGGCTGCTTCCACAAAACTGCCGTATCCGGGTTTGGCGATCAGCGCGTCACATGAAGCCAATATATCGGCGAAAGGCATTTGAAGACATTCCAGGTCGATGGTGTCCGGGTGTTGGGAATGCCAGGATGCGGGTACGATAAAACGTAATCCAGGTTGTCGGGGCCAACTGTTTACCGGTAGACGCAAATCCATGCCACCCAGCGAGAGCATGACGAGACGTTGCTCCGGGCGCAGACCGGTCTGGCGGGCGATGTCATTTCTGCGGTTTTCTCCAAGCTGGGCAACGGGATCAATGACCTTTGTATTTTGTAAATCCGGCATCGACATGGCCGGTGTGAGCTGTAAAAACATGTGCGCACTCTGGTATGCCGCCAGAATTTGCTGAAAGATGTTGTCCGCCTCTGGTCGGTTACCGAGGAAATAATATTTGTAAATATCGGCCCAGTTTAAGGAGCACATGGCGATAGCCGGTATATTGGCGCGTTTTGCGCCTGCCAGCGCGAGATAGGGGACATTGGCCAATACCAGATCCGCATCAAGTGCAGACAGTTGCGCGGCTTCTGCGGCAACCTTGTCTTCCCAGTGTGTGTGAAAGTCATTATAGGCTGCGGCGCTTTCGTTTTCTGACACCTGTAACGCGCTTGCCTGTATCATTCCAACATCTGTATTGATCTGCTGTATGTCGATATCCGGGCCGAATCGTTCGAGTAGTTTGGCTTTGGGTGCGTTACTGCGAATGGTGACACGAAGATCCGGTAACTGTTTTTGCAGAGCCACAACAATGGGCGCTGTTTGGCCAATGTGACCAAAGCCGTGTGAAGACAGTGCGACGACGAGGTGGAAGCTCATGGTTTTGATAGGTTTAATATCTGAAAGTGGACGTGGTGATCCGATCATGTTCCGCCAGCTGTTTCAGGTCAATGTGTTTGCGAACCGGAGGTCATCATGAAAGAAAAAAGAGAGGCGTTTGAAAGGCATTATGTCATGCTCAGCCGACATTCCGGGCGCATTCCGGGAACCCTGTTTTCTGTTGTGATTTTCTTCATGCTTTGTTTAGGGGGCGTTGGCATTGCTCATGCCAGTGCATTGGTCACCACCATTGAAAAAGTAAAAAAGAGTGTCGTGGGAGTGGGTACGATGATGCCGACACGCAGCCCGCGGGCAAGCCTGTTTGGCACAGGGTTTGTTGTGGCTGACGGGAATTATGTGCTGACCAATGCCCACGTAGTATCCCGGGAACTCGATTTTATGGGCAAGGAATCACTGGTGGTTTTCATCGGGCGTGGGGTCAATCCGGAAACACGCTTTGCAAGCATTGTGCAGCTCGACAAGGAGCATGATCTGGCGTTGCTCAAAATTCCCGGTCCGCCACTGAAGCCGCTTTCGTTTGGTAATTCGGATACCATGCAGGAAGGCGAGGAAATTGCATTTACAGGCTATCCCATCGGTGCGGTGCTGGGTTTATTTCCGGTGACACATCGAGGCATTATCTCCGCCATCACACCCATCGTCATACCACTGGATAGCGGGAGACAACTCACACCAGCGTTGATCAAGCGTCTGCGTGCGCGTTATGACGTATTTCAGCTGGATGCGACAGCCTACCCTGGCAACAGTGGCAGCCCGCTGTACAAACCCGCTACTGGCGAGGTTTTCGGGATTCTCAATATGGTTTTTGTCAAGGAATCCAGAGAGACCGTGCTTGAGAAACCCAGTGGGATCGCCTTTGCCATTCCGGCTCGCTATGCGATTGATCTTATTGATAAAATTGGCCAGGATTAACCTCGCTGATTGCACAGGTGAATTCTTTCCCTATAGTATTTGCAGGCCATCCGAAATTATGTAAGGCATTGATATTATTTTAAATATTTATCATAACGGCAACTTTGTGTACAATTGCAATCCGACAGAATTCAAGTGATGCCAGAATACTATGTTTGATCATGTAAAAACCGTATTGGGTGAAGCCCTGCAAATCGAAGACCGTACCCTGGAAATGACAAGGGGTACACTTTTATTGGGCAATCTTCCCGAGCTGGATTCCATGGCGGTGGTGACTGTTTTAACTGCGCTGGAAGACAATTTTGGTTTTATCATCGATGATGATGACCTGGTGTCTGACGCCTTTTTAACTCTGGGCAGTCTGGTGAGTTTTGTGGAAGACAAAGCCCGCCGGTGTGCTTGAAAGCGAATTAAGTGCTAAAAACACTCTGCTTTAAAAAATCACTGGGTATTTAACGCAGAGGCTGCAAAGTTTTTAGTGTTTTTCTCTGCGTCCTTTGCGTCTCTGTGATCTCTGCGTTTATAACATCCCACTTGTCTAGTGCCACAACAACACGGTTTCCTGCTGTATTGGAATGCTTGCCGGGGTTTACACTTCTGGGTTTCGGCTAAAAACATGCAGGATGCCGATATTTTCTGTCATTGAAAGTGCTAATAGAGCGGTTTAGCCCTTAATTCGTATTTGAGATTACCGTTACAGCAATATTTCCACTGGCGCAGGATGACCGAGAAACGTCGTTGGGCTGGCCGTAAGCCCGTAAGCCCCGGATTGCAGAATCACCACCAGGTCTCCCACCTCAGTCACCGGTAATTCCATTTTGCTGGCAAGCAGATCCAACGGCGTGCAAAGCCGACCCACGACATTGACCCTCTCAGTTTTTTCCTCACCCATTTTATTGCCAATAACCACCGGATAGTTTTTACGGATCACCTGACCAAAGTTGCCGGAAGCAGCCAGATGCTGGTGCAGGCCACCGTCTGTCACCAGAAAAACCTGTCCGCGAGACACTTTTTTATCCAGCACCCGGCACACATAAACCCCGGCTTCACCCACCAGATAACGCCCCAACTCCAGTGCAAGTTCGGCATCGGGCAGGGCGGTCTTTGCCTGTTCCACGAGTCGTGTCAGGTTTTCTCCAATGGGTTTGACATCCAGAGGTTGCTCGCCAGGAAAATAAGGGATGCCGAAACCGCCGCCCATATTAAGCAAGCGTACGGGCGAGGGGACATGTTCCGCAAGCTGGATGGCCAATGCCAGGGTAGCGTTTTGCGCTTCAATAATGGCGTCGGCGCGCAGGTTTTGTGAACCGGCAAAAATGTGAAAGCCCCAAAATTCCAGATCCAGGTCGGCCAGTTCTTTCAGCAGTGCAGGTACCTGTTCGGCATCGATGCCAAAGGGGGCCGCCCCGCCACCCATGCGCATACCCGAGGATTTGAGTTCGAAGTCAGGATTTATGCGCACGGTAATCCGGGGACGTATACCACTGCCTGACGCTAGCCCGGCGATACGCCGCATCTCCGTGGCGGACTCAATATTGAGCGTGACGCCAGCATTCATGGCAGCCTGCAACTCCTCTTCACTCTTGCCGGGGCCGGTAAAGCTGATGTGTTGTGGATCGATGCCGGTTTGCAGAGCCAGAGCAAGCTCTCCCTGTGAAGCAATGTCGAGCCCGTCCACCTGTTGGGCAACGTGTTGTAGCAAATCAGGCATAGGGTTGGCCTTGACCGCGTAATGCAGGCGGATGGAATCCGCTAGCAGCGTACGCAATGCCTGAATGCGTTGGTCGATTATAGTGCGATCGTAAGCGTAAAACGGAGTGCTGCCCAATCGCCGGGCGAGTTGCTCAACGGGCTGTCCACCTATCTGCAATTGTTTGTCCGCCACGGGGAAATACGGTAATTCACAATGGACGGGTTGTTGGGGTTTGCTCATGGTGCCTCTGTAAAATGTTCGTGAAATTCCTGCTTTAATCGTTGGCGGTCGATTTTACCATTGGGTGTTTTGGGTAGCAGTTGCCGCTGTTCAATATGTGCCGGCAGCATAAACGCAGGCAATAC
>WFQM01000102.1 GCA_015487095.1 Gammaproteobacteria bacterium
ATGTAATCTTCCTGAAAAAGCTAAGCAGGGTGGGCACGTTTTTTGTGGCCACCCTTCAGGCGAGGGATTCACAAGCAAGGCGCGCCACTATTAACCGCACTTGGAATCACCACAGTTAAGACACGTCATACACCCATCCATTTTGATCACTGCCTTGGTACTGCATTTATTACACAACTGTGACCCGACAGGAAAGTCCGAGGCGTTACTGCCATCAGCTGGTTTTTGTTTTACTTCAAACTGCGCTCGTTTTTCCGCGATGAGCTTTAGTTGGTGCTCGTCCATTTCATCATCTTTAATCAAGCCGATGAGTTTCATGTGTGATTCAATGGCATCACCCAGTTCGGCCACCAGGGAGGGCATGTATTTTCCGCCCTTTTTGAAGTAACCACCCCGCGGGTCAAACACGGAATGCAGTTCGTCTACCAAAAAGGTGACGTCACCACCTTTGCGGAACACGGCGGAGATGATGCGTGTCAGTGCAACGATCCACTGGAAGTGGTCCATGTTTTTTGAGTTGATGAAGATTTCGAACGGTCTGCGCAGTTCGTGTTTGGTGCCGGGGTTGAGTATCATGTCATTGATAGTGAGGTACAGGGAGTGCTCAGACAACGGGGTTTTAATTTTGTAGGTGGAGCCCAGTAGCATTTCCGGGCGTTCGACCTTTTCGTGCATATGCACGACGTTGCTGTCTTCATTTTCTGTTATAGCCGAGGTTTGCACCTCAACTTCGGGCTTTTCTTCGTCTTCTTTGGTTACGCTGTAACTGACGATTTTACTGTCGAGCTTAATAGTCATCTTTATCTACTCCTGCCTGCATCCGGTTCCATCCGGTACATTTTTCATACATTAATAATGAGTACGGGTTCAGGGAATTTAGAATTTCCCGTAATACCCTTCTTTCAGGGCATCATAAAGGTTCGCGGCGGTGTGGGTTTCTCCGTCATATTCGACCTCTTCGTTGCCTTTGACTTCCACTACGCTACCATCTTCTAACGTGAATTGGTAAGTTGTATTTTCCAGGTCCTGTTCTTTTACTAACACGCCCTGGAAGACTTCGGGATTGAAGCGGAAGGTGGTGCAACCTTTCAGTCCTTCGTCGTAGGCGTACATATAAATATCTTTGAATTCTTCAAACGGGAAATCCGTGGGCACATTGGCGGTTTTGGAGATGCTTGAATCAATCCATTTTTGCGCGGCGGCTTGTACGTCTACATGCGCTTTGGGGGCGATGTTGTCGGCAGAGACAAAATAATCCGGCAGTTTTTCGCTGTCGTTTTCCGCATAGGGCATGGCGCTGGCGTTGATTATTTTTTGATAGGCCAGTAATTCAAAGGAACATACATTCACTTTTTCTTTGGTCTTTTTGCCTTCACGAATGATGTTGCGCGAGTAGTGGTGTGCGAAGCTGGGCTCGATGCCGTTGCTGGCATTGTTGGCCAGTGACAGGGAGATGGTGCCTGTGGGTGCAATGGAGCTGTGATGGGTGAAACGACAACCCAGCTCGGCCATTTTTTCCACCAGCTCGGGATCGACTTCACCGACCTTTTGCATGTAGCGGCTGTAACGTGCGTGCAGCACTTTACCTTTTATACTGTCGCCCACGCTGAAACCATCGGCTTTCATTTCCGGGCGTTTGCGCAGCATTTCTGCATTCACGGTAAAGTCTTCTTCCATGATGGGCGCGGCACCTTTTTCTTCTGCCAGCTCAACGCCGGTTTTCCAGCCCACCATGGCCAGTTCGCGGGTGACTTCTTCGGTGAATTTTAATGAGTCTGCGTCGCCATAGACCATGCGCATCATGGTGAGTGTGGAACCCAGGCCAAGATATCCCATGCCGTGACGGCGTTTGTTCAGAATCGCTTTGCGCTGACCTTCCAGCGGCAGGCCGTTGATTTCCACGACGTTGTCCAGCATGCGGGTGAAGATACCCACAGTTTTGCGGAATTTTTCCCAGTCAAAATAAGCTGTGTCGGTAAAGGGTTCCGTCACAAACTTGGTGAGATTCACCGAGCCCAGCAGGCAGGAGCCATAGGGCGGGAGTGGCTGCTCACCGCAGGGGTTGGTGGCTCGAATGTTTTCGCAAAACCAGTTGTTGTTCATCTCATTCACTTTGTCGATGAGAATGAATCCGGGTTCGGCAAAATCATAGGTGGAGGTCATGATCATGTCCCACAGGCGGCGGGCCTGTATGGTGCGGTAGACTTTGCAGGCCACCAGGCCTTCGTCGTTGCTCACATAACCTTTTCGGGTGGGCCATTCGCGCCAGACCACTTGCGCGGGATCATTGATGTCAATGTTGTCGATTTCGATCTCTTTTTCGCTCAGCGGAAATGCCAGACGCCAGTCTTCATCAGACTTCACGGCTTCAATGAATTCCTGGGTGATCAATAAAGAGAGGTTGAATTGACGCAGGCGACCGTCTTCACGTTTGGCACGGATAAAGTCCATGACATCCGGGTGACCCACATCGAAAGTGGCCATTTGTGCGCCACGACGGCCACCGGCAGAGGATACGGTGAAACACATTTTGTCGTAGATATCCATGAAGGACAGTGGCCCGGAGGTGTAGGCACCGGCACCAGCGACAAAGGCTCCTTTGGGGCGAAGGGTGGAAAATTCATAACCGATACCACAACCGGCTTTTAGTGTCAGCCCTGCTTCATGCACTTTTTCCAGAATATCATTCATGGAGTCCTGCACGATGCCGGAGACGGTGCAGTTGATTGTGGAGGTGGCAGGCTTGTAGGCCAGCGCACCGGCATTGGAAATAATACGTCCGGCAGGAATCGCACCATGGCGTAGAGCCCATAAAAAGTGCTCGCCCCATTCCTTGCGTTTGGCATCCGTTTCTTCGACATCTGCCAGTGCCTGGGCAACACGGCGATAGGTATCGTCGATGGTTTCATCCACCACCACGCCATCCTTGCTTTGCAGGCGGTATTTTTTCTCCCAGATGTCCACCGAGGCGGCCTGAAAAGGAATGTCTTCAACACTGGAAGTAATGGTATTCAAAGTAGCAGCTTTCATAAGACAGGCAGCCTCGTCACGGGTTTTTTACAATCTGACCAACAACTGCGCCGGTCGGCTTGCGCCGCCCGCTAACAATCGTGGACTCTCCAAAGACTAAAACACAAGATATTGTGTATGCGGCATAGGATAGGTGCAAGAATGAGCACTGTCAATGTAGTCTTCAATAGATATATTTATAACTAATAAGCAATAAAAACAATGCATTATATTATTTTGATAGTGTAATTCTGTATATACAATTCTGCCTGGGAGAAAAATAAAATTTTTCAGGAACACAACATGTAGTGAACAACAAATAAACAATACCGTCCGTATTTCCTCAAAATTCCTACAGGAAAAATTATTTTTACCCCTTGATCCACCCTTTTCCACCCCTACATTTGGGATAGAACGTGCGGTTTTTTCACCCCACCGAAAGAGTATTCACCACCCTGTACAAACCAACGAAAAGGAGGACATCATGAATATTATTCAATACGATCCCTGGCGCAGACTTCAGCAGTTACAGCGGGAAATGGGTAACCTGTTTGACCCCCGCCTCAACGCAGATGACGACAGCGCAAGTATGGCCACCAGTGATTGGGTGCCTGCCGTAGATATCAAGGAAGAAGATGACCGGTTTTTGATCATCGCTGATGTACCCGGCGTTGAGCCCAATGACATCGAAGTCCATATGGAAAACGGTGTGCTCTCTATCAAAGGTGAGCGACGCGAGGAGCACAAAGAGGAAAAAGAAGGTTACAAACGCATTGAGCGCACATACGGTAACTTTCACCGTCGCTTTAATCTGCCTGACACCGCAGATGCCGAGAGCATTACCGCGAAAAGCCATAATGGCTCACTGGAGATCAGCATTCCCAAACGTGAAGAGCTGACACAGACCCGGCGCATCACTGTGGAACATTGAGCAGCCAATGTCTGATGCTGGTGAGTGGCATGTTGCCACTGCAAAGGTCGCAAAGAGCACAGGGCCGCAGGGCTTACTGTTTTTCTTTGCGGCCTTTGCGTTAAAT
>WFQM01000103.1 GCA_015487095.1 Gammaproteobacteria bacterium
AATTAAGCGCTAAACACATTCTGCTTTTAAAAATCACTGGGTATTTAACGCCGAGGACGTAAAGTTTTTAGTGTTTTTCTCTGTGTCCTTTGCGTCTCTGCGACCTCTGCGTTTATAACACGCTACCTTATCAAGGCCACCACAACATAGTCTCCCACTGTACTAATAAAATACCTGCCCGAAGATTTAACCCCCTGGATTCCGGCTAAAAACATACGGAATGACGGTGCTTTCAGAGGTACAAAGAACTAACAAAGTGGCTTAGAAACGTTCCTTAGCCCTTAATTCGCACTTAACGCCTCATTGACGCATAAAACTCAGTATTTACTTTCGTATCTTTCAGGCGGTCCAATAAAAACTCAATGGCCGCCAGTTCGTCCATAGGATGCAACAGCTTGCGTAAAATCCAAATTTTCTGCAATTCATCAGGCTTGGTGAGGCGTTCTTCACGACGCGTGCCGGAACGATTGATGTCAATGGCGGGATAAATACGTTTTTCAGCAATACGCCTGTCCAGATGCACCTCCATGTTGCCGGTGCCTTTGAATTCTTCATAAATCACATCGTCCATGCGCGATCCGGTATCTACCAGAGCGGTGGCCAGAATCGTGAGACTGCCACCTTCCTCGATGTTCCGTGCCGCACCAAAAAAACGTTTGGGGCGATGCAAGGCGTTCGCGTCTACACCACCCGTCAGCACCTTACCGGAAGAAGGGATCACCGTATTGTAAGCTCGCGCCAGACGTGTGATCGAATCCAGCAGAATGACCACGTCTTTTTTGTGCTCCACCAAACGTTTGGCTTTTTCGATAACCATTTCCGCCACTTGCACATGACGGCTGGCGGGCTCATCGAAGGTACTGGATACCACTTCACCCCGCACCGAACGCGCCATTTCTGTGACTTCTTCAGGCCGTTCATCAATAAGCAACACAATAAGAATACATTCTGGATGATTGGCCGCGATACTTTGGGCAATGTATTGCAACATCATTGTTTTGCCTGACTTGGGCGGAGAAACGATCAACCCACGTTGGCCCTTGCCTACCGGTGAGGCCATATCAATCACACGCGCCGTTAAATCCTCCGTACTACCGTTACCAATTTCCAGGGTCAGGCGTTCGTTGGCAAACAATGGCGTAAGGTTTTCAAACGGTACTTTGTTTTTGGCATTTTCCGGTCGGTCAAAATTGATTTCACCTACTTTAAGCAGCGCAAAATACCGTTCGCCGTCTTTCGGCGGGCGAATTTTACCGGAAATGGTATCACCGGTGCGTAAACTGAAACGTCGAATCTGGCTGGGTGACACATAAATATCATCCGGCCCGGCCAAATACGAGCTGTCTGCCGACCTTAAAAACCCAAACCCGTCCTGCAATATTTCCAGCACACCATCGCCGTAAATATCTTCACCATTTTTGGCGTGTGCTTTGAGCAGCGCAAAAATAATGTCTTGCTTGCGGGCTCGGGCCATACCTTCCACGCCGGTACTTTGGGCAAGTTCGGTAAGTTCAGAGGCGGTTTTTTGTTTCAGTTCGGTCAGGTTCATAGGCATAGGATCACTGGAATAGTTTAAGGGATAGAATTTGGGGGACTCACCAGCACCATGATCTGGCATCTGGTATGTTCAGAATCTAAAATTCTGTGTGACAAACAAAAATGGGTAATGAAAAGAGTGCTCTAAAAAGGAATTATTAAAGGAATTTTGTTTTTTAAGGACTTACCAGGAAATCAGTTCGTTTACTTGAGTTTAGCCTGTTTTACGCGGAAAGAAGACTGAAGCATGGCGTGAAGCAAACGCTTTGAGACATTGGTTTTGCGTTAAGCTACCACGAAGACCGGACGCCGTCCAGCCCTCTGTCTGACACGGACCGGCCACCTTCCACCGAAAGGCAACCGGTAAAACCGTGATTTAGCCCTGCAAATCAAACATTGCTGTCAATAAATGCCGTCAATTGTGACTTGGAAACAGCACCCACCTTAGTCGCTTCCACGTTCCCGCCCTTAAACAACATCAGGGTGGGAATACCACGAATGCCGTATTTGGGCGGCGTGCCGGGGTTTTCGTCAATATTCAGTTTGGCAATCTTGATTTTGTCTTTATATTCTTCAGCAATTTCATCAAGAATTGGCGCAATCATTTTGCAAGGGCCGCACCAGTCAGCCCAATAATCGACCAGTACCGGACCTTCCGCTTTCACAACTTCATCTTCAAAAGAATCGTCTGTGAGATAAACGATGTTTCCACTCACTGATAGGCCTCCATCAGGAATTTAACCTGTGTCATTGTTATGTGTCATTAGTGTTTACAGTGTGGTTTGACTCACACACCCAGCATTAATTACAGCTTGGTAACCCATTTCAGCCTAATCGCCCGCACATTTCAAGCACAATATCGCCACATTCCTGTTATTCTTTACGGCTATGACCGATACACATACCACAAAAACCTCTTTTCGCGAACTGAAACTTGCTGAGCCTCTGTTACAAGGCGTAGACGCTGCGGGCTTTTCCCACTGCACACCGATACAGGCACAAACCCTCCCGCTAACGCTGAATGGGCAGGATATTTTGGGTCAGGCACAAACCGGCACGGGTAAAACTGCCGCGTTTTTACTCGCCGTGTTACACCGTTTGCTCACAACACCGGTCAATCCTCGACGAAAAAACAATCAACCACGCGCCATCATCATTGCCCCGACACGCGAACTCGCGGTGCAAATTCACAAAGATGCGTTACCTCTGGCCGAGGGTTGCGATATGCAGCTACGTGTCGTTTACGGCGGCTCTGGTTACGAACAACAACGTAACGACATCGGAGAAGGTGTCGATATTCTCATCGGCACGCCGGGTCGGCTCATCGATTATTTGAAACAACATGTTTACGATCTCAAAGAAATCCAGGCCATGGTGCTGGACGAGGCTGATCGCATGTTCGACCTGGGTTTCATTAAAGACATCCGCTACATGCTGCGTCGTATGCCACCACCCACCGAACGTCTCAATATGTGTTTCTCCGCTACTCTGCCATTGCGCGTGACTGAACTCGCCTATGAACACATGAACAACGCCGTCACGGTAAAGGTCGAAACCAACAAGGTCACCGCCGAAAAAGTGGAGGAAGTCGTTTATGGGCCTTCCAACGACGAAAAGATTCCGCTGCTTATTGGCCTGCTCCGTCATGTGGAGCCGGTCCGCACTATTATTTTTGTTAACACCAAACGCGCTGCGGAAAAAATCTGGGGTTTTTTGGAGAGCAATGGCTTTCAATCTGCACTGCTCTCCGGCGATGTACCTCAGAAAAAACGCCTACGTCTGCTAGACGAATTTCAGAAGGGTGAACTGGCGATCATGGTTGCTACCGACGTGGCAGCCCGTGGGCTGCACATCCCCGATGTCAGCCATGTCATCAATTATGATTTGCCGCAGGACAGCGAAGACTATGTACACCGTATTGGTCGTACTGCCCGCGCGGGTGCCAGCGGTGATGCCATCAGCTTTGCCTGTGAGGACTACGCCTTTTCGCTGGCCGATATTCAGGAGTTCATTGGTTATGAAATTCCACGCGGCAGAATCAGCGGCGAGCTGATTGCCACTGATCTGGCACCTCCAATACACATCGAACGGAAACCCCGGCCCCACAGCGGCGGCCAGCACGCGGGGCAACGCTCCGGTGGAAAAAGAAGCTCTGCCAACAGGAAACATTCGCGTAGCCGTTCAGGCTAACACTACCCGATTACGTCCCTGATTTTTTGCGCTATACACCGCCTGATCGGCGCGGTCCACCAAACCCGTTGCCAGCACACCCAGATCATTCTCATTTTCAATGCGCTGTAGACTCGCCACCCCGATGGAGATGGTTGCCGCCAGCGATTCACCGTCCAGCGTTCTGAACAAATGAGCCGCAATCACTGCACGAATACGCTCGGCAATTTCCATCGCCGCTTCACAGGGAGCATTAACCAACAACGCGGCAAATTCTTCACCACCGTAACGGCCCAGCACATCGCTGGCCCGAAGTTGTTCACGAATCAAACCAGCTACTACCCGTAGTACCTGATCCCCAGTCTGGTGACCATGCTTATCATTAACCTTTTTGAAATGATCCACGTCCATAAACAGGCAGGTCAGCGGCTCATTGCTGCGTTGCGCGCGCCCCACTTCTTCCTGTAAACGTTGGTCAAAAAAACGGCGGTTATTCACTCCCGTCAACGAATCCGTCAAACCTACACGTTTAAGACGCTCGTGATTGGTGGCATTCTCTACGCAAATAGCCACTACCGTCGCCAGGCGTTGCAAAAAATCCGTGGCCGCACCTTTGAGATAACGCCCCTCCTGTGTACTACCGAGATTGAGGCTGCCAATGACTTTGCCGTAACGTACCAGGGGTAGCAAAGCGACACTGTGTAGACGGGTGGTATTTTCTGCAAACAAGAACCTGTGTTCGTGCTTCCGGTACTTGCCCAGCCTGGGTTCAGCAGAAACCCCAAACAGATTATCCAGACTATCGGCATCATGTTGAAAAAGAAGTTGTTCCATTTCTTCCAGACGTACGCCTTCTTCTTCAAGGATGCGCTGGATTTCATATTCAGGGTCGTGCAAGACCAGACTCACTGTATCCAGTCGGAAGGCTGTGCGGTAGTTGAATAACAGCCGTTGTAGTAATTCTGTGAGCGATGGCGTACTAATCAGGCGCAGTTCCTGTTCATGAAAGCGCCGTTGTTTTTGTTCATTTTCACGCGCCTGACTTAAAAATTCCCGCAGTTTACGGCGCAAAAGCTGATTTTCATGATAGAGATCATTGCTCACTTGCATCAAATTTACCTCGCGCCAAAAAAACAACGCCAACCCCGGTGAGGCTGGCGTGTTTTTAGTTACATGAGATTAATACCTGGATTCTGCAAGTGATCGTGCTTGTACTGAGTGAGTGCGAGCACTTGCAGAACCCAGGTAACAAGCCTGCTTTACGCCACTAGCTGCCTCGCCATCGTGTCCAGTTCTTCGCGGCTTTCCACCGTGCATTCCAGTACCTTGGCCACTTGTTCAGTATTGAGACCGATGCTGTCCAACAGGCTAGCGGGCAATTCATCGCTTTCGGCATCCCCCATATCCAAGCCCTTGAGCAACCGGTCAGCCAGCGCCACTACCTGCACATAATTGGCATGTAACCCGTCGTAAGCCGGGCTGTGATGTTCCTCCTGCACAACAATGATTTCTTTTGGCATATTCCAGGCTTCCATCAACCAGGCACCCATCTCCATATGCGTACTACCGATTAAGCGCTTTTCCAATTCAACAACAGGCGCTTCCGGCTCCTTGTTTATTGCACGCTGTAGCACCGCGAATTCCTTTGGAAACAAATGGCCCAGTAATAAAAAACCAAAATTATGTAACAGGCCTGCCAGATACGCCGTGCCCGGGCGTGGGCGCAATTCACGCGGTACCATGTTGCACAAGGCCTGAGTGAGTGCTGCGCTGTAAGTTGCATCCCGCCAAAAAGCATTGAGGCCCAGTGAGCCTTCTGGTGGCACTTTAAAAGGTCGAGCAGCCGCCACACCAAGGGAGATATTCATCACCATGTCATAACCCAGCACACGGGAAATAGCCTGACGCACCGAAGCCACTTTGCCTTGATAAGCATAAAAGGGGGACTGCGCATAACGCACAATCTGCGCCGAAAGGCTGGGGTCTTTTTCTACCAGCTTGGCCAGATCCTCAGCATGTGCGTAAGGATTGGCATTAAGCTGAATGATTTTTTGCGCCAACGTCGGCATAGCCGGTAACTGTGTAATGCGCTCGATACGCTGGCGCATGCTGGTTACTGGCGCTATATCAACGTCTTCCACATCAACCTCCTTTTCAGCCTGTCTGGTTTCCGCTTTTTGTTCCGCATCCTGCTGCGCTGCGCGTTGTTTCGGGCGTTGTTCCGAGATTTGTGAAAATGTATTGCCGTACCAGGCGTTGCTGTGCAGTAATTGAAAATCCTGTCCGGTGATACGCACCAGCTCCCCGGCATTGCCGGAAGCGACATACACAAAATCCTGATCCAGCAGCGAGTCATCAATGACTGTTTCAAAGTTATAAGCCTCGCCCAATGCGGGCAAAATGCCTGACGAGCAATCAGCAAACACGCTTCGATAATCACGCTCTTCCGCAGGAACAAGCTGACGATGCAGCTGGCGATTCAACGCATCCAGTTTCAGTCGGTGAGTGATGGGTAACACCGCCATCACCATGCCGCTGATGTCTTTCAAAATCATCGCCCGTGCAACCCGAAACGGCGAAATATCGCCAATATCTCCTTGCCACCTGCCTTGTGCATCTACCGGGCAATGAATAATGGAATACTGCACATCCTGTTTGTCGAGATAACGTCGGACAGTAATCGAGGTAGACATGTTAACCCTTTGCTTTAAATAGATTTTGAGTGGCTTCAGCACATAGCGGCCAAGACGCGGGAAAGTGTAGTCATAATCCCGACAAAACCCTGAGCCACCCTCCGGTTTGGCGACAGGTTGTTCTCATAAACTCTAATCATAAGCAATTGATTAACAACAGATGCTCGTGGAAACCCTATACTTTTATGTGTTTTCTGACCAGATGAAAGAAACAGGACTGTGAACTGTCTGGCAAAACGTGTTCCAGTACATCGTCAAGGCCATTGACGATGTACTCGTTTTTCAGGGTGACGGGGGCAGGTCGGTCAACGATTCCACGGGGGCTTTAAGGGGGGTCTTCAGCATTTGCCGAAAGGCTTCCAGCGTGACATTTTTCTTTCCCGGGGCGGCGATTTGCAACTTGAGTGCGTTGGGTAATATCTGGCGCTGGCCTGTCCGTCCCACTGCCAGCAGATGATAATCACCTCGTGGCAATTTGGTGGGAATTTGTACTGACAGTTCTTTTTCATTTTTCACCGTGACAGCCAATGTCGGCAACAAGGTCACCGAGGCCAATTTTGTCTCCCCGGCAAAAAAAGCGGCGTCACGGGCAATCACGAACCGAGTATGATTGCCGGTAGCCGGATAAATCGTCACCAGTCGTGCTGATTCCGGCTGATGAATATCCACAACCTGGAGACCATCACGCGGCCCCAGTAAATACAGCAATTTCCCATCCAGTTGCAGGCCGGTGACAGCATCACTGCTGACGTACTGCCCAAGCGCATCCAGCCCCTGCGAAGTCCTTCGCCACAAACTGACCACCCCGGCCCGGGTCGCCGCAATCACTAAATCACCCTGTGCTCGCACAGCAATAAATTCACCGGGCATGGTGGCTTTCTGATTCAGGCGGCCGTCTTCGGCCACTTCCCATCCTGACAGACCTGCACCGGTTACCAGCCACAGGGTCTGTTCGTGCAACCACATATCCTGCACTGACATCTCATAGCTTGCCACCTCTATGGGTCGCTTCGGGTTACTCGCGTCTACCACCAACAAACCCGCTTGGTCGTCGGCGATGTACAAATAACCGTTGCCCGCAGTCACAGCCGTGGCTGCACCCGAGGTGTCCACATGGCCTGTTTGACGCGCATAAAACGGGTCACGGATATCAACAATAATCACCCCGTCTTCGCCTGCTGCCACATAAACCTGTTCGTCCTCGACCCACAATCCCTGAGCCTGATCTTCTACATCCAGTCCTGTGACCCAAATAGGATTAAGCGGATTTTTGATGTCATACACCTGTAACCCGCCAACACCGCTGGCGGCATACAAATAGGTGCCTTTGCTATGCAGTTGCTGCAAAGTGCCGCGCGCCTGATAACGACCTACATAGGTTGGCCATGAGGGCTGTCCTACATCCACCACTTTGATGCCACCCCACCAATCCAGCACATAGGCATAACCCTCTTTGACTTTCACGCCCCAGGCGGCACCGTCGGTATCAAAGCTGCCGATAATGCGTGGTACAACAAAGTTTCGCGTATCCACGATCTGTAGACCGGCTTCCCAGCTGGCGACATAAATCAACCCGTCACCCAACTCAAGACCACGGGCATTGCCAGGGATAGGGGTGTGGCCGATGACCCTGGCCTGACGGGGATCACGAACATCCAGTGTATATAACCCCTTGTCGAAAAAGGCCACGTAGGCGCGACCATTCTGCAAAACCACAGCCTCTGCCTGACCTCCGGGATTGAACTGGGTGAAGGGTTCGGGTTTGCTGGAATCGCTGACATCAAACATCAGCAGGCCCGCACGATCATCGGCAACAAAAGCCACACCATTCGCAACATCGATATCCCAGGCCTTGCCCGGTGTGTCGTAACCCCCCAGCCGCTGTGGGTGCTTGATATCACTGAGGTCAATGATGTGAAACCCACCGCGGTGGTCAGCCAGATATAATGTCGTGTCCACCAGCTTCATGGTATAAGCCAGTCCCAGTCCGGCCATAGCTTCAGGCGGTAATTCGGCAACCCAGCGTGGGCGGTGCGGGTCTTCAATGTTGATGATCTGCAAACCCCGGTCATCATCGCCCACCAGTGCATAATTGCCCAGCAGGGTCACACCTTTGCTCGACCCTGGTGTGTGATAGTTAGAGAGATAACGCAGTTGGCGTGGGTTGCTGATATCGTACAAGTGCAAACCGGAAAACCAGTCGGCCACATAAAGAATATTTTCTTTATCGCCTGTACCAAGAGCACCTCGGCGACTACCACCCAGGTTCAGTCCTTCGGATGAAATAGCACCATCACCACCACCCAGCATCATTACCCGCTGCAGACCACTTTCCGTGGCCAGCAACGCGACATCATTCTGCAAGATGCTAAGTATTATTGGTGCGTCTGTATGAAAAGCTGCGCCACTATCAGGCAGCTCGGGATTGCCCAGATTCAGCCGCAATACACCGCCGTTGCGCAGAACCAACAAGACGCTTTTATCGTCAGCTGGCTCTTTGTCCGTTGAAAAACCATGAATCGCGCCACGTTTGTTGAAACTGCCACGCCACTGTAAAACATCCGGCTCGCTGATATCGAACAACACCAAACCACCGTGCCCGTCGGCAACCAGGGCCAGTTGATCCTGCAATTGCACATCGTCAGAAATACCGGTAGTGGCCTGGGCATCTTTGAGCAACGCCTGTTCAGTACTGATATCCAGCACCGCGATACCTCTTGTACCCACTGTCCACAAATGCTGGCCACGCACAGCAAAGGCATCGGCTGCCACAGGCAACAGCCATTCCCGGTCAAGCCGGGGCGAGGTAGCAGAGGCGGGGGTAAATTTCCAACGTTGTAATTGTGTCATGCCTGCGCCAACATCCAACAATAAATAAATATTCCTGGCATCTGCCTGCACATCCAGCAACTTGCCTGGCACGACCAGCGTCGCCCGTATCACCGGCGCATTGGGCCGCGATACATCCCACCATTGCAGGTTGCCATTAGCCAACACCGCCAGTAGTTGCTGATTGATGACATGTAATTGTGTTGCCGGGGCAATGAGGGTGAGTTGTCCCAAAGTGCGGGCAGAATCGGTTTGTGGCGGGAAATCCACAATGAATAACTGCCGGTTGGTCGTCGCCAGATAGGCCCGTGAACCGTCCGTGGTCATGCTCTGTGGCAACGCAGACAAAGCCAGACGATGGGTAACGTATGGCCCGGCAGGCATCAACACCAGCTGCGAATCAGGTGTCCATTGCTCAATCTGTACCGTAATCTGAGTCGCTTTGCCCTGTTGCAAAACACTGGGGCTAAGCGCGGTGATACGGGAATCAACGGGAACCGCCGTGCAACCTGTCAATAACACAATGGTAAACAGATACAACGCGGCGGCCACAACGACCCTCCGTCGTGACGGCCTTATCCTTCTTGCAGAATGCATCGTTGAAGCTTATCTCGCCTTGCGCAGGTTTTTCCCCTGCTTATAGAGATTTTCCGGCATCGCCGGGATCAGTTCCTTAACCGCACTGGCTGGCGGCATATCTACCTCAGTAAGCTCATCAATGGGCGCGTTACGTGCCGCACCGGAAGCGCGGGTGTTACCAAAACGGCCCGCACCTAGTACGATCAGCCGCTTGGCTTCCTGCAAATCTACCGGTTGCGGCTCGTAAAATATGCCGCGGAATTCCTCATCAATTTGTCGCACATGAATAAAATAAGTCCTGCCTGCGATAAACTTGTATACCCGTTCACGCCATACATCTATTGATGCACGTTGGTCGGCATACAGTGTTTCGGAGTGAATTTTCAGCGTTCCCTTGCTGGGCTTGATATATAACAACGTATAAGTGCCCTCATCCTGAGTCAGCAGGGTTTGTCCCTGAAACTCAATACGTACCGCATTATCTGCCATTCCCTTGCTCTTGTATGTCCTGGGACGAATAAAATACACTGCGGCCAACTGTTTCTTTGACTCCGCCGTGATTTCGCCAGACACAACATCAGGATGTTTTTTATTAACCGTCGCACAAGCCGTTAACAACACAATACCCATTGCCGACACACAGATTTTGATCCACTGGCTACTATTGTTCATTCCTCCCCCCTGTTGCTGATTTAAAATATTTCAACCCGCAACCTTGCTGTTCCAGAATTACTCAAATTACTTTCAGGGTGCCGGGTTAGGCTGCCCCTGATGGATGGCTTCAATGCCATCGATAACGTCCTCACTTAACTCCAGCTCCGCACTGGCCAGATTACTCTGCAACTGTGTCATGTCAGTGGCACCAATAATACTGCTGGTTAAAAACGACCGACTGGAGACATAAGCCAAGGCCATTTGTGCCGGATCCAGTCCATGTTTGCACGCCAGAGCCACGTACGCTTCCGTCGCAGCCACTGCCTGGGGGTTAGAGTATCGCGAAAAGCGTTCGTAAAGGGTAATACGTGCATCCGCAGGCTGCTGGCCTCGCAGATATTTACCGCTCAGCACCCCAAAACCCAACGGCGAATAAGCCAGTAGACCACACTCTTCACGGTGTGCTATTTCGGCCAGCCCTACTTCAAAACTACGATTGAGCAGACTGTACGGGTTTTGCACGCTGACCGTACGCGGCAACCCGCATTGTTCAGCCAGACGTAAAAACTCCATTACCCCCCATGGGGTTTCATTGGACAAGCCAATATGGCGAATTTTTCCTGCCTGCACCAAGTCTGCCAGCACCCGTAAAGTTTCTTCGATGGGCACACTCTGTTCTGATGTGTGCGTGTAACCCAATTCGCCAAAAAAATTGGTATTACGATCCGGCCAATGCAATTGATACAAATCGAGATAGTCCGTTTGCAGACGCTCAAGACTGCCATGCAAAGCCTGTTCGATATTGGCACGATCAAGGCAAACCTGACCATCCCGTATATAATCCAACCAGTCGGCTCGACCCACTACTTTACTCGCCAGCACGATTTCATCACGCCGACCACGGCGTTTAAGCCAATGACCAATATACTGCTCAGTGAGCGTACAAGTCTCTGCTTTCGGTGGCACCGGGTACAGCTCTGCGGTATCGATAAAATTCACTCCCGCCGCCAACGCCACGTCCAACTGTGCATGGGCCTCGGCTTCGGTGTTTTGCTCACCCCAGGTCATGGTTCCCAGAGACAGCACGCTGACTTCGATATCTGTGCGGCCCAGTTTCCGGTATTCCATCGCATGCCTCGCTACAGTCGCTAAAACGGTGACAGGCATCATACCGCCACTTCCACCCAGGCAACAATACGCACGATTTTACCCAGCATGTGCAACAATTGGCGGTTGTGTTAATGAACCTTGAAATCAGGCGTTTCAGCTTGATCACACACCTATTGATCAGTATCACGCCAGAGTGTCAGACGCCGCTCCAGAAAATTCAATATCAGAGAAAAAGCCAACCCTAAAGCACCAATCACAAAAATGCCTGCATACATGGCCTTGATGGAAAAGGTTTCCCACGATTGCCAAATCAAATAACCAATACCGGCATCGGCACCGGAAAACTCCGCAGCCACCACGATAACCAGACTGTAACCAATAGCCAGTTTCAAGCCGGTAAAAATAGCGGGTAATGCGCCGGGCAAAATCACTCGCAGTACAAAATTATGTTTTTTTATGCGATAGACCTGTGCAACATCGTGATAAATTTTTGCCACACTATCTACGCCATGCAGAGTATTGATCAGTACCAAAAAAAAACTGCCAATGGCAACAACCACAATTTTGGACATCTCACCAATGCCAAAAATAAGCATAATCAGCGGTAGAATGGCAATTTTTGGTATGGGATAAAGCAAGGCCACTAGCGGATAAATCATCACACGCACGGTATGGTTAAGGCCCATGCTCACACCCAGAACAATACCGCTGGCACAACCTGCCAGATACCCCCAGAAAATGCGGTAGAGGCTGGCGCTGATATCTGTCCACAAACCCTCACCGGGACTGGTGAAGATCAAATAATAAAAAATGGCACTGGGTGCGGGGAAAAACCGGGCGTCGAGTAAACCACTGCGGGTACTTATTTCCCATAGCAATAAAATACTCAACGGTGACATGAACAACCAAAAATAGCGATTCTTAAGCATCAGACAGATTGATTGCTCTTAAAGGGCTCACATTCTTCACGCAACAACTCCATGAGTTCGCTAACTTGATCCTGATAAGCGGGCAGTTTACGCAAAGTCAAAAATTCCCGGGGTCGCGGCAGATTAATATCAATGATACTTTTTACCGTACCAGGATGGGCACTCATTACCAGCACTCGGTCAGCGAGAAAAACGGCTTCTTCAATATCATGAGTGACAAACACCAGGGTCTTTTTTTTACGTTGCCAAATTTCCAGCAACAGGCCGTGCAATGCACAACGTGTCTGGTAATCAAGAAACACAAACGGTTCGTCCATTAACAGGAGGTCCGGCTCGTTTGCAAAGCTGCGGGCAATGCTGACACGTTGACGCATACCGCCAGACAATTGATGCGGAAAATAATCTGCAAATGTTGTTAATCTAACCAGATCAATAAATTCATTAACAATGGCATCGAGATCACGGTTAACCATATGTACGTTATTTTCCAGCAGAAAACGAATATTGTTGCGTATCGTCATCCATGGGAATAAACCATGCTCTTGAAATACCATGCCGATACTGCCGGGTTTGGAAGCGTTCAGTGGCTGAATATTCAGCTCACCGGATGTCGCCGTTTCCAGGCCTGCGATGGTGCGCAGCAAACTGGTTTTACCACAACCGCTGGGGCCAAGGATGCAAAAAAATTCGCCTTGCCCGATTTGAAAATTCAGATTTTCATAAGCAACAGTTCGCTGTTCTTTTCGAGAAAAAACTTTACTTAAATGGGTGGTAAAAATTTGCATGAAAATTTTGTGCGGCTTGCTATGGATAACGCCCCAGTTTTTTAACTGCCGTGCGGACATAACCGAGATCAACGATGGTATCAACATCCGGCATAACTTTCAGATAACCCTGTTGATAGTACCATTGCGCATCAGCTTTTAAGCTTTGTATATTCACCAAACCATCCGGGCTCAGGCCAACCGGTACCACAGCTTGATAAATGGAGACATCCTTGATGCGCGTGGACAGTGTGAGGATGCGAATAATATCCTGTTTGCCTTTGCCTTTTTCAAAGGCATCGTTGTAATCACGCAAACCGCGCACGTAGGCATTCATGAATCCTTGTGCCTGTTTCGGATGCTGCTTCATAAATATGGGTGAATAATAAATAACGGCACTTTGCTGGTTGGGATAAATCTCGTCATTGCCCGCAACACGCACGGCAAAATCATGTTTAATCGCAGCGGCAACGAAGGGTTCTATTTGCACAGTGGCATCAATGGATTTGTTGGCTAGGGCAATATTCATGTCCGAATAAGCCAGCGTGACCAGTTTGATGTCTTTTGATGTTAATCCAGCCTTGTGCAGATATTTTTCAATGACTATTTGCTGTGAAACGCCTTTGGCGGTAACCGCCAGAGTCATTCCTTTCAGATCTTTGAGATCACGATAGCGGCCACTGTCCAGATGATCCTTGCGCACGATTAACGCTAAATAACCGTGACCGGGGCTCACTGTGCCTTTGTCTGAAACGATCTTGATGGGAATATCCTGAGCAATGGCATTGTACATGCCAGCGTTAACGTTGCCGCCAGCGACAAATAATTGTCCTGTGGCCAGAAAGGGCACCATTTTTGCGCCAGAAGCCTTGAAGGGATTGATAACGACCTCAATACCCTCTTCACGAAAATATCCCCGTTCTTTGGCGATGAACATGGCGGCAGAACTCATCACCGGGGAAATACCAACAGGCACTTTCAACAATTCGGCGGCAGAACTGTTGCTGGTTAACAAGCTGGTCAGCAAAAAGAGAAAAGTGGGCAGGTGGCGTAAGGACATAATTTATTTCCGTTGATTAAATGATTTCGATAACACTTATCATATCGTATTCATAACAAACGTAAACTGCTGAAGTAGAGTCCGATGCCGGTGACAGCGGCCAGTGCGCCAGCGATTTCACGCCAATTGACACGTTCTTTCAACCAAAAAGCGGCCAGCGGTAAAATGAACAGGGGGCTGGTGGAGTTAAGTGTAGCGGCAACGGCGGCATAGGTGTATTTCAGTGCCACGACGGATAACCAGGTACCCAGTAAAGCACCGACCA
>WFQM01000104.1 GCA_015487095.1 Gammaproteobacteria bacterium
CGAGCCAGCGTGATAACCGCATCGGTCATTTCACGGAAATTTTCCACCAGCAGGGTATTGTCCGGGTTGTTGTGATTAAAAATCAGGTGGGTCAATCCCTTGAGCATCGCCAATTGTTCCGGGCCGTTTTCTGCGGCGGGTGGCAGAGGCAGCACATCAGCGCGGACAACTAACATGGTGCGTGCAGGCCATTGGCTGGCGGCAAGAAAGTGTTTTTCCGGATCAGCCGCTTCAGGGATCAAGGTGCGGATCAATTCATCTGTGGGTGACAGCAGACCGCTCTCCAGTCGTATACCGTGAGCCTTGTCGGCTTGCATGAACAGGGTGGCCAGCACTAGCAACACGGTCAGTACGAGCCCACGCTGGCCGATAAATCCCGCGTGTTTTCCCAGTGCCAGATTGGCGCGAATCAGCAGCGGGGTGCCACAATACAAAATAATGACCAGAGCGATAAAGGCCCAGTTGATATCAGCCACCAACAAGCCCAGCAGCAGGCCGAGTAACAGACTGCTGCCGAATAAATCGTTCAGTAAACCGCGCCCCTGTTTGAATAAGACCACCAACAGTAAAACAGCGGCGATGATTCCCGGTACGCTACTGATTTCACTGAGGATGTTGGTGTCAGTGCCCTGAAACATGCGGCTTAGCGAAATAATTGGATTTTCCATCCATGCCAGTGCGACCCAGCCGGTTTGCATGACGAGAATAATACCGGTGGCGATGGCGATACCGATCCATACCTGTTTTTTCTGTTGGTCAGATTTGGGGTTTTTATGCCAGTGCCAGGCCAGTGCCAATGGGTAGGCCAAGCCGATGGGGTGCAGAGTGACAGTGATGGCCACCAACAGAGTTTGTATAAAATACAGGCTGCTGATGGTGTGTTCGGAGGTGCGGTATCTGCGATCCAGTACCCAGCCCAGCCCAAAAGCGGCAATGAGATAGGGGCCGACGCCCATATAGTCAGTGAGCCCCAGGGCTGCGGGAGAGATAAGTAACAGACCGGTGGCAATCAATGCCGTTTCATCGCCGTATTGTGCGTCACGCTGGCGGGTCCAGCGATACAGCAGCATGGCCGCACCAAAGGTGACCATTAATGAAAACACCTTGGCAGCGAGGATGCTGCCAGACCAGTACAGACCCAGCGGGATAAACAACAGCGCACGAAAATCCGGGCCACCGTAAGTGGTTACCGGGTTGATCACCTGATCCACCACCGACCAGTTGAGCAGTAGCGCCATAGCTGCGCCTTCATCCAGCCCGTAGGAGGTGAGGTTTATCAGGCCAAGCCAGAGGATGCTGCCTCCCCAGGCGAACATCAGCAGCCAGGCCCAGACTTTGGACGGGATTTTTTCCAGTAAGGATTCGAACATCGGGATATCTCTGTTGCTTGACTAACGGCTCGCGAGTTTTGCCGCGAGCGGAAAGGCAGGGATTTTACATGAACTGGCGGGGGCGGGAAATTATGTGTGGTGGTCCGTGATTTCAGATGGTGATTATCGCAGCTCTAGGTGCAGCATTTTGCCGCCAGTTTTGTCGGCCAGTTTTTGATAGTGCCAGTTAGTGTCCGGGTTGTCGCGACCGATGGGCAGGGTGTAAACCGGGCTAGGAATATGAAAATACCGAATACGGTCAGCAGGGGGTTCATCGCCGATGAGCAGGTAGGCACCGGGTGCAGGGGCGTGATCAGCAGCGTAGCGAAAGCCATAGCCGATGGTTTCGTTGGCACCGGTAAAGGGTGCGCCTTCCATGAGCCGGTCGAACATTTCGCCCATGCTACCCCTGTAGGTATCAGCTTTGCCGTCGGAAAACCAGGTGAGGGCATCAAGTTTTTTACCGGAGCGGATAACGATGATACGCAGTATCGGCACCAGAAATTCGCTGACGCCATGCATAGAGCCGGTGGCATCG
This sequence comes from Gammaproteobacteria bacterium, assembly GCA_015487095.1. GTDB lineage: Bacteria > Pseudomonadota > Gammaproteobacteria > SZUA-152 > SZUA-152 > SZUA-152. The sequence goes on from WFQM01000104.1 coordinate 1,909, forward strand.
ATGAGCAGATGCAGGCTATCTCCAGGCAGGTTACGCAGACCTTTGACGAACACGTCGAAATCCTTGCGATTGTTGCCCTCGGCTAGCCCGGCCGCTGCCAGCGCTCTTTTCATTTGATTGTCGGTGGAAAGGCCGACGAGGGCATCCATATTGGCCATCAGGCGTGTGCGCTCAGCCTGAGATTTATCCAGTTTGGCTTGCAACTCGACAAGAGCAGTTTTGAGTCGGGGAGTTTGGTATTGTTCGGCCATGCGTGCGGTGATGAGGATGGTGGCCAGTAAAAAAATGAACGTTGCCAGCATCAGCAAGGCGATGTCGGAAAACATCTCGTAAATATTGGGTGGCGATGAGCGGCGTTTTCTGCGCATGGTTGATTGTGTGAGTTTTTGGCGTAAGTTTTAGAGAAGGATGTTCAAACCCTTATTTTTTGCGTTTGTTGCCGAACAGATAACCCATTACGCCGCGCTCGGCCTGTCTGAGTTTAATTTCCAGTGCCAGAGATTTCACATGGGCTTCACGTAATCGCACCATCTCTCGCAAATGATCGATGTCCATGTCCTGTCCGGGTTGTTTCACTTCAGTGGCGAATTCGCGCATTGCCCCCCGGGTATCAGTGAGCAACTTTTGCAGATTGGTGATGTTATGGCTCATGGCAGCAATCTCGGCATTGATGAGGCGCAAGTCGCGCTCCAGTGAAGGCTTGAAATCTGATGAACAGTAGACTAGACAGGTACGTGTTAATGCGTCCTCCAGGCTTTCCACACCGTTTTCGTCAATATGCGCGAAGATGCGCAACAGCACGCCGCCCAACACCGCGCCCAGCAGAGTGGTGTAAAATGCGGTACCCATGCCTGCCATGGCACCGCGCAGACCCGCCAGCAGCTGGGTTTGATCCTGGCCCAGAGCATCCAGTGAGCTGGTAAGGCCAGTGAGGGTCAGGGTCAGGCCCGCAACGGTACCAATCAAACCCAGGGTGATCAGCAGATTGCCGATAATTTCCAGAGCATGGGCAATACGCTGGTAGATGGAAAACTCCACATCGACCAAGGCTTCGATATTGAGTTCGCCATTATTATTGATAATAGTACGCAACGAATTGAAAAAATTGGCCACACAACCTTTTTTATCAGTCTGTTCAATGCCCAGCCAGCCATCATGTCTGGCAATGTTTTCCAATTCATCTACTTTGATGGATTCCAGGGTAAGCAGAATGGTGAGCACAAAACTGGTAGCCACGCCTAATATAAACAGGCCGATGATGGCCCAGGTGATGCGGCTGGGGTCGTGCTGTACGAAGGTCAGCACCTCGGTGTCCTGATACAGCCCGAGATAGATGACAATAGTTGCAGCCGCCCATACGACCCATAATACCAGGGCCCGGTATCCTCTCTGCACCATGGCGCGATAAACTCGATTTCAGTTAGTGATAAATCTGGCAGGGCGGTTTTACTATCGCGCGTGCCTTGTAATTTAGTTTTTGCCCCTCGGAGTATGTTGCGGGCTTGGGTGTAAGGTCAAATCGTGATGATCTGTTGTAACTGCTTTCAGCCTGCTTTGCTCCACATGTATCGAAACTGTTGTTTTGTCTGATATTGATTGTTGATAACCAAATGAAATGCTCAGGTAAATCAAGGTCAATTGAGTCTGGTAACTTGAGGGAAACGTGATATATACTGGCCGTCGTTTGCTTGTCCGGTTGTGGGTAACCGTGTTATACATGGCTGAAATTTTAAGTCATGTTTGTAAATTCTGTCTTTGGAGGGGAATAAAAATGGGTACTGATGTCGCAATTTTGCTTGTTTATGTCGTCTCGGCCGTCGTGTCGTTTGTTGTTGCTGGCATGATGATGAAAAGAGGTTAAGCAAGCCTTAAAGTCTTTAGAAAAAATCTGGGTGTTTTTGGTATGAGTATTTGTCACGGCAGATTGTGGACAGGTGCCCATAAGTGTTAGCGGGGCTTGTTGAAGATGGCTGGGTAGCCAAGTGTCGCGAGTGCTCGGAGGCTAACTCGGTAAGTAAACCGGGCAAAAAAAGAATTAAATTGCTTATTACGAATTAACAATTGGTTGGGAGGGAGTGGTCTTATGCATCTCATAACAAAAGTATCAACAGTCGCTACACTGTTTGCCGCATCTGCGGCATTTGCCGCTGTTGGAAGTCAGGGTAATATCGAAAATGGTAAAAATATTTACATGAATGGTAAGGGTGATGTTCCTGCCTGCAATAGCTGTCATGGCCAGGATGCTATGGGTGACGATGCCCTGGGTACACCGCGCTTGGCTGGGCAGGGTTATGTCTTTCTTGTGAAGCAGTTGGAAGATTATGCGACGGATAAGCGTATGGATACCACCATGTACATTATGAACACCAATGCCAAGGGGTTGAGTGCTCAGGATCGCGTTGACGTGTCTGCTTATGCCGCCAGTTTAAGCAAAGAGCTGGTATCATCGGACATGGCGCAAGTAAAAGAATTAGGTAATCCCGTGGGCGTGCGTCATCTGGGTAAAGGGATTGTGATGTATGGCGCAGTGAGTCGTGGTATTCCTTCCTGTTATTCTTGTCATGGATTTAATGGTCGTGGTGCTGCACCGATCTATCCAATGATTGGTGGCCAGAAGTACGTTTATCTTGTTAGTCAGATGAAAAAATGGCGTGATGGCAGCCGTGCCAATGACGCAATGGGTCAAATGCAAGCTGTTGCTAAAAACCTGACGGATGAGGACATTTATAATGTTGCTACGTATCTGACGTCGGCTCCTCGCACCACGATGGGTAATTCGCGTGTGCCGGGAGATTATCCTGACCATTAATCCCTAGCGGTAGGTGATTGAAGAAAAGGGGCGATATTATTCGCCCCTTTTTCTTTGTCAGTGATTTTCTTATGGGCCGGTTTTTCTGGTAGAATTCCGAGCCTGTGGCTGTTTAGCACAATATCTGCCAGATCGTATTGGCTTGTTATGGATATTTACCTTGGTGCAGAGTGTATTTCCAATGAGTGGTAACCATTAAATTATGTCGAAAGAAAAACAACCGCTGAAGAGCGGTGAAAAGATTTTGTTTGGGATTGTGGCTGTGTTTATTGGTCTAGCCGTCATTGCTTATGTGGCGCTGGAAACCTACCGCATGACACGTACTGACCCCTTATTTGAAAATAAAACACATTATAACTTTTCCGAAGCGGGGCATCTCGGCTCCCGTTTATTTCGCGAAGCACGCTGTACTGCCTGTCATCGCGCATTGCGTAATGGCACCAACATGGGCTTGTCGCTGGATGGTGTTGGCTCGGTGCGCAGTCTGGATTGGCTGGTTGCTTTCTTGGCTGATCCAGAGGCGAATTATGCAAGCAGAACGCTTGATCATGGCCCTAGCCCCAAAGAAGCAGCTTATGTTTCTGAAATGCCGGAGGAAGACCGTTATGCCATCGCGGTGTTTATTTCTGAGCTGAAAGCAGAGCAAGGATCCTCATCAGCAGCAATGCCGCCGGAAGGGCGTTCAGATTTCATCGATAATATGGTGGGAGCTTGGGCGCCCGCTGACTGGAAAGAGCGCTTCCAGGATATTCGTACCAAAGAGGCGCCCGAAGGTGCCTCGCAGGGGAAGCCTCAGTCGGTGTCGCCGGAGACCAATGAATCTGCATCCAGTGCTCAGGAGTAATCATCAATGAACAATAGCAGTCATCAGGAGCCGTGGGAGCATGACACGGAATACACGCGTTACACTCTGTGGTTTGTTTACGCTTGCATCATTTATAGCCTTATCGGTTTTTCCTGGGGGGCGTTGATGGGTGGCATTTCCGAATTCCGCCATTTTGTCGATCATCGCCTGCACGGCGACCTGATTGTGCGCGCGCATACGCATATCAATTTGCTGGGTTGGGTAGAAATGGCGATTTTTGCTGCGGTATATTACATCATCCCCCGTTTAGTGAAGCGCCCTATTTACAGTCTTAAGCTGGTCAAAGTGCATTTTTGGACGCATAATTTTGGTCTTATCGGCATGGTGGTATTCTTCACTACAGCGGGTGTGCTGGGTGGGCTGGCTGGTGAGACAGGTACACCGGAGCAGGTCGAAGCTGTGGTGAAGCCAATATTGGCCACTATGGGTATTTTTGGCACCATAGTGTTGCTGGCAAATTTTATCTGGGCGTACAATCTGTTTCGTACTTGTACTGACTGGGAAAAAAATAGGGCTGAGACATGAAAATATGGCGATATTTGAGTATTTTTTTGATGCTGGTGCTTCTGTCCGGATGTATTGATGACGGCAGTTACAAGGTTGGTATGACTGTACCGGATTTGCGGACTAAAACGCTGTCAGATGTTGGTGGAGACCTGAGTCGTATCACCAGTTATCGCTATCCTGATAAGCGCATGTATGAATATTCCCTGGATGAGGCTCTAGCAAAGGAGCAAGTGATGGTGCTGACCTTTGCCACTCCGGGGCATTGCACACAATGCGACAAGCACTTGCAAATGCTCAAAGGTATAATGGACAAGTATGGGGATGAGGTGCTGATTTTGCATATGGATCAATACCAAAACCCTGAAGCCTTTAACGCACTTGTGGTGATTGGTGACCCCTGGACTTACATCGTGGACGGTAAAAAAACCATACGCCTGAAGCGTGCCGGGCGTATGCTTTATAACGAAGTGGACGCTGTGCTTGCCACCTTGTTAAAAGAAGAGAAAGCGGCGGGTTAACCTGGTATGGCAAAGTCTGAAATGTTTGAATTGTCGAAGGATAGCAAGGGTGTGACCTGGGATGTGTTGATGTACGTGCCGACAGTGACCGGGCTGGGTATCGGCGCGCTGATGTTTTGGTACGACAAAAATCAGGGGCTGGCTTACCTTTTGTTTTTTCTTTCCTGCTTCTTTTTTTATCAAGGAGTGCATCGTGTTCTGGGGCGCATGCTGGTGCTTCCGCGCTCTCCTGTTTCGCTGGATGTATCTAGGCAGCGAGTGTCGTTGGCATTGCGTAACGGTGAGGTGGTCGAGTTGATCAAAAATGTGCGCTATTTTTCAGACCATGCAGGCAAATCGTTTGGCCTTACCGGTATGGATATGATGGGTTCCAGGCGTCAGTATGTCTTTCACAAGGGGCAATTTGCTGATGATGCCACCTTTGGCAAGGTGGGTAGCGCCCTTAAAGTATTTGCCTGACCTTCCTCTGTCTGCCTTCCCCTCCCTCTAGGGTGATGTTTGCGTTATCGTTGCCTGCGTCGCCGAACGATATCCCACCCCATGAAAACGAGTATGGCTACGCCAATCAAGCAAGCCCCCGCGATAATCCATTGTTCGGTCACTTTTGAAACCAGTCCGCCGATCAGCATGTGGATGGAATAGCCGAGAATAAAAATAGAGCTTACAGCCACAGAAGCGAGGATGATTATTTCTTTCATTTGGATATAATTTCAGATCAAAGCTGTATCGAAAGTCGGTAGTCTAACAGAAAATATAAGCCGCACAGAAACTTACATTTTCATACTGGTTGGCTTGGGTATTTGTTTGATTTGTCTATAAATTGTCAAAATCTTGTCGCCAGCAAAAAGCCATCCTGTTTTTCCCCGGCGAAGGCTTGACCCTTGCTATAACATGTGACACTCTCTTTCGTCATGATTCTCCGGTTATTATTGCGGGTGAATATTAGGGAGGGGGGACTTCCCAAAAAAAATTAGGTCAAGAGCGCGGGGCGCTACGAGGTGAATAATGATGATGCCTCATTGTGTTTTTCTGTCTCCACCGGGCTCTAAACTAAAAACAAAATGTAATGTTGGTTATTTCAGGAGGTGAGGGATGAAAAATCCACTAATGCTTTCTCTTGTTGGGGGAATGCTAACGGGGATGGGCAATGGCAGTGTGTTTGGTGCCGCGCTCATGTGCTTTCTTGGTCGTGGTCAGTTTGACGACTGGGGTGGCTGGGGTAGTCAGGCTTATGATCCTAGTACATTCACAGGATTTATCGACTGGGCGATGATTGTCTTTGGCGTTGCCTTTTTCATTATCCTCAAGGTTGCTGTTGACCGCCATTTGGAAATTGAATCCAAGGCATAGTCGGTCTTTTTTATTCTGAATAATTCTTGATTTAATAAATTTAGGGAGGGGTTGACATGGCTACCTTTGCAGGAATGATGGGGATTTTATTAGCGCTTAGTTTTATGTGGTTCAGCTGGTTTTTGCTGATGCCACGCAGTAAAAAGTAAATTTTGGTTGATTCAAAAAATAACCTGGGAGGGTAAAGATGTTTAAATACCTGTTTGCGAAAGCGGAAGATATCCCGGCTGGATCAGCCGCGATTTACTTCGGTTATTCGTCGATTATTTGGTTTGTAATTGGGACCGGTTTAGGTTCCTTTAATGCTGCCAAGCTCGCGTTTCCTGACTTTGTCATGGGTAGCGAGATTTTATCATTTGGCCACATGCGCCAAGTGCATGTTCTGGCTGTTATTCTTGGCTGGATATCCATGGCTTTTGCTATGGCGATGATGTACATCACTCCAGCTTTGGGTAATACCAAACTCTGGTCTGAAAAGCTGGGTGTCTGGAACTGCTTCTTGTGGAATGTTGGTCTTTCATTAGGCTTGTTCCTGTTGTGGATGGGCGTAACTTCAGGTCGTGAATATTCCGATTTGCCCTTTTTTATTGATGTTGTCGTTGTTTTGGGCCTTTTGGTTCCGTTGTGCATTAACGTATTAATGACCATCAAGACCCGTCGTACTCAGGGTATCTACACTACTAACTGGTTCTTTGGTGCTGCCACTTTCATGGTTATCATCGTGTTCACAGTGGGTAATTCGCCTGAGTTCTTCCAGTTAACAGGGTTGACGGAGGCATATCTGACTTGGTGGTTTGCGCATAATGTGCTGGGTTTGTGGATTACCCCGGTTGCTGCGGCTATTTCGTACTATGTTGTACCGAAGGTGACGGGTAACCCGTTGTATTCTCACCGTATTGGTCACTTGCATTTTTGGTCTGTTGTGGTGTTCTACTCCACACCGGCCGCTCACCACTTGATGTCTGCTCCTCTGCCTGAATGGCTAAAGTCTTTTGCTTCGGTAGAAGGCGTGCTGATTCTGGTGCCGGCTATTGCTTTTGTCTCCAACTTGCTGCTCACCATGACGGGCAAGTGGCGTATGTTCGTGGAGAACATTGAAATCAAGTTCACCATTACCGGTGTGTTGATGGCGATTCCACTGAATATGCAGGGTGGTTTCCAGCAAACGCGAGCCATTAACTGGTATATCCATGGCACCGGCTGGATCGTGGCGCACGCCCACTTGGCATTGTTAGGCTTCTCCACCTTCCTGGAAGCGGCTGCTGTGTACTACGGCTTGCAAACGCTGTTGCGTCGTAAGTTGTACTCTCTGGGGCTGGCCAATTTCCACTTCTGGATGTTGTTGATAGGCTTTACCACTTATTGGGTATCAATGACGATAGCAGGCTTGATTCAGGGCGCAGGTAAAATCTACGAAGTGCCTTACATTGATGTCGTGATTGCCGAACACCCTTATATGATTGCACGTTGGGTGGGTGGCACCATGGTGTTCCTCGGAAACTGCGTATGGTTATACAACATGTATATGACGGCTCGTGTGGGTACGGTGATTCCTGCAGGACGTTTACCACATGAACTGGCCTACGAACGTTAATAGAATAATAAGGGGAGGTAATTACCGTGGCTTTTAGAGAATATAAAATCGGTTCCCGAATGTTCGGTTTGGCGTTCGGCACATCGATGTTCATTACGTTGTATATGCCGGCAGTGGATATTCAGAATGTGTCCGCAACGTCCATCGCGATGGATCGTCAGCTGTCCTTTGGTCGAGTGGGTGGCTTCAGTTATGAAGACCCCTTCCTCCAGGGTTGGGGCAAGCCGATTACGGTTCAGATAAACCAGGATCCGAAAACGGGTGCTGCTATCGAGTCAACCCGTGCCTTTGTGTATGAGAAAGATGTTCCGTTTCCCAATGGTATTCGCCATCCGCGGATTCTTGGTACGGTGCCAGCTGCTGTGAGCGAATCAAAGGGGCGGATTAATGAAGCCTCTGAAGATCAGGGTGCAGTGTTTATTGTGCGGGAAGTCATCGAAGGTGGGGTGATGATTCCATACATCGAGAACGTAACAGCGACCCGTGGTTGGTTGCCAGAGGCAACACTGTCAAAAGCCAGTGATTCGCAACGACTGCTTGTAGGTAAGGGCAAAATCATGTTTGTTCGTGAAGGTTGCTGGTGGTGTCATACCTTGTTGCCTGAGCAAACTCAGGACTGGCAGTATTTTGGTGCGCCGCCTATGTTAGGTGACTTTAACGGTGAATCACCAACGGCGTTTGGTTCCGACCGTAAGGCACCTGATTTGACGCATGTGGGGTCTCGTAACTCTTCACGCGAATGGATGGTGATGCATTTCTTTAACCCTCGTCTGGTTCAGTCGCATTCCATCATGCCTCGGTATGATTATTTGTGGGGCGAGAAGGATGCCAGCGGTAATGTTATTGACTACGATGGTTGGCGTGCGGCCTACACGGCTTATGCGAATGGAGAGTCAATTTATCCACCTGAAGTCCCTCTGCCGGCCGCTGACAGTGAAGCCCGTGCATTGATTGACTTTGTTCTGAATCTGAAATAAAAGGGGAGTAGATATGGCTTGGAAATTTGATAACCCACTGCACACCCTGTGTACGGATGATCAGAACG
>WFQM01000105.1 GCA_015487095.1 Gammaproteobacteria bacterium
ACTTGGCCACCACGACGGATTTCACGCAGGCAGGCTTCTTTTAACAGTGTGTCGTTCCATTGATTGACAAAGGTTTTTACCGCCAGTCGTCGTGCTGGTGCTGTGGCGATGATGGACAGGTCACGTAATCCGGACATGGACATGTTTAATGTCCGTGGAATGGGGGTGGCGGTGAGTGTGAGCAAATCCACTTCTGAACGCAGCGCTTTGAATTTGTCTTTTTGACGCACGCCAAACCGATGTTCTTCATCAATGATCACTAGTCCCAGGCGTTTGTATTGGATGTCGCCGTGGATCAGTTTATGGGTGCCAATGATGATATCGATAGTGCCGTTTTCCAGCTCTTTGAGAATCTCTGTTTGTTCTTTTTTGGAGCGGAAGCGTGAGACCGAGGCAATACGCACAGGCCATTCGGAAAAACGATCCTGAAAGTTTTCAAAGTGTTGCTGCGCAAGCAGAGTGGTGGGTACCAGCATGGCGACTTGTTTGCCGTCCTGTACGGCAATAAATGCAGCGCGCATGGCGACTTCAGTTTTGCCGAAACCCACGTCACCGCAAATCAGCCGGTCCATGGGTTTGTCCGAGCGTAAATCGTTAAATACGCCTTCAATGGCATCCTGTTGATCGGGGGTTTCTTCAAAGGGAAAGTCTGCACAAAATGTAGCGTACTGACTGTCGTCCACATGGTAAATATGTCCCTTGCGGGATTCTCGCTTCGCGTAAATCGATAACAGTTCTGCGGCGACATCGTGAATTTTTTCACGCGCCTTGCGTTTGGCTTTTTCCCATTGTCCACTGCCCAGCCGGTGTAGCGGTGCGGACTCTGGTGAGGCACCGGTGTAGCGGCTGATAAGATGTAAATGGCTGACTGGTACAAACAGTTTGTCGCCGTTGGCATATTCGAGAGTGAGAAACTCCTGGGTCATGTCGCCGAGCTGGATGATTTCCAATCCAAGATAGCGACCCACACCATTGTCTTCGTGTACCACCGGGGCTCCGACTTCCAGTTCGACAAGGTTTTTGATGACCTGGTCGGCATCGCGTGCCTTGCGCTGTCGGCGGCGTTGTTGCAGTACCTGTTCGCCGAATAGCTGGGGTTCTGCAATCAGTGCGATATTATTGCTGGTGAGCAACAGGCCTCTTTCCAATGCGGAGACGGCGATAGCGTATTGTGCATCGCTGGCGAGGAAATCGTTCCAGCCTGTGACCTGGGCGGGGTGTAAGCCACAACCCTTGAGTATGCCTAGCAGGGTTTCGCGTCGGCCGGTGGATTCGGCACAAAACAATACACGGCCATTGAAATCAGCGAGGAAGGACGTGAGGCGTGCGGCGGGCTGTTCGGCGCGGGCGTCCAGGGTCAATTGGGGCGGCTTTCGGGTGTTGAAATTGTGTGTGCCGGACTGTGACGAAAAGTCCTGTAATTCAAAATGCTGCAATTCAACGCGCGGTTGTTTTCCAATGTGTTCGAAGAATTCATTTTCACGCAGAAACAGCCGGTTCGGTGGCAACAGTGGACGACTGGAGTCATGACGGCCCTGCTCATAACGTTCTTCCACGTCTGACCAAAAGGTACCGATAGCGTCTTGTGCGCCATCAATATTGATAATAAGACTGTTTTTGGGCAGATAGTCAAACAGGCTTTGCGTGTCGTCAAAAAATAACGGCAAGTAGTATTCGATACCCGGTGGGGTGTTGCCACTGCTGACTTCGTGATAAATGGTGCTGGCTTGCGGATCACCTTCGAATTGCGCACGCCAGGCCTGTCGAAAGCGGGTGATGGCTTCCGGGGTAAAGGGAAACTCCCGGGCAGGCATCAAATTAATGTTAGTGACCTTGTCAATGGAACGCTGCGTTTCCGGGTCAAAGGTACGAATGCTTTCCACCTCATCATCAAACAGTTCAATACGGAATGGGTGGTTGTGCCCCATGGGAAACAGGTCAATGATGGCACCGCGTACGGCAAATTCACCGTGTTCGATGACTTGTGAAACACATCGATACCCGGCGACGTTCAACCGCTTGCGAGTGGCTTCGAGATCTAGTTGCTGGCCAGTGTCGATGAGAAAGCAATTGCCTTCGAGAAAGCTTTTAGGTGCTAGCCGGTACAGCAGGGTGGTGACGGGCACCACCAGTACGCCGCGCTTCAGGTTCGGCAAATGCGACAGTGTGGCTAGTCGCTCGGAAATAATATCCTGATGCGGTGAAAACACGTCATAGGGCAGGGTTTCCCAATCCGCGAAGGTGAGTACGGGCAGACCATTGTGTGGTTCGTCGTTGCTATTGTCAGCGTACTGACTGTCACAAAAAAAACGAATGGCGTATTCCAGCCGTGTGGCGGATGGGGTGTCCGGGGTGATGACCACCACCGGGCCATCAGCAGATTGTGCCGCTTCAGCGATGGCCAATGCGTCACTGCAACCGTAGAGTTGTCCCCAGTGAGTACGTCGTCCGGCCTGTTTTTCAGTGGTGGGTGCGAGTAGTGTTGCGGCTAAATGCTGATGAGTTTGTGGCATTGCGTTGATACAGCGGTGTTGTTTTGGAAGCCGCGTATTGTAGACGCTGGACGGGATGTGGGGAAGTCGGATTGTTGCTATATTTTCAGCGTATATCAGCAGCGCTTGGGTAAATAAAACCCAACGCAAAGCATGGGGGCGAAAAAACGAAGGATTAAAAAGATACGGCGTTACGTGCTAAAAAATCTACGTGAATCAGCCGTAGGGTGGGCACGTAGTATGTGCCCTCGCGTTGATTTCGTATCCGCGTGCGCAAAAGGCATACCCTCCCTACGGGTTTTATGTTTAGCGGTGTTACATGCTCAAAACTCTACATGAATCAGGTCGGCCAGATATTCGCGGGTCAGCACTTTGCTTTCTTCTACCGCAGGCTGATCGAAGGGATCAATGCCCATGAGTTCTGCCACAACCACCGTTTCCATTTCCAACAACATAATCAGTTCACCGATGGCATAGGCATCACGGTCGTGGAGGCCAAAGGTGCGGTTAGGACGACCACGACGGGACAGGGTTTCTCGGGTGGCTTTAAGTTCGGAGATAAACAGCTCGCCGAGGGTGTGGCCCGCAAGGGGGGCAACGGCCGGTAATTCCTGAAAACGCATGGGAACGCGGCGGCCTTCGTGACGTACTCCCGGGTTGGCGATGAAGGTGACGACTTTGTCGTCAGGTCCGTCAAGCATTAGTTGCAGTTGAGAATGCTGATCGGTAACGCCGTGGTTTTCCAGCGGGGTCATCCCTCGGTGCTGGCCGTCAGCATCCACCTTGCCCAGGCTTTCTGCCCAAAGCTGGCGATACCAGTTGACCACCAGGCGAAGGTTGTCGGCGTAGGGCATGAACACGCTGATGGTGCGACCCTTTTCAGTGTGCAAATATTGAGCAGCGCCATTATGAAAGGCTGGGTTTTCAAGAATGTCGTCATCTGTACAAAGCCTGGCCATGGCGCGAGCGCCTTCCAACACTCCACTGACATCCACACCGGAAATATAGGCTGGTAACAGCCCCACTACTGAAAGCACGGAAAAACGTCCACCCACTGCCGGGTGGGCAATGGGTTCGATACCTAGCTGTTGAGCAATCTTGTACAGCGCGCCATCGGGATTTTCGGTGATGATAATGGTGTGTTCACGCAGACCGACTTCACCCAGGTAACGTTCCATACGGGGCAACACGGTAAGAAACTGGCCAAGGGTTTCAGCCGTATTGCCGGATTTTGAGACCACCATGCACAGTGTATCTGCCCACTGTACATCATCAATTTCGCTGAGGGTGCGCGGGTCGATATTATCGTAAAACGTTACCCGGTTGCGTGGTGAGCGATGCCCCAAGGTGCTGGAGAGCATTTCCGCACCCAGTGACGAGCCGCCAATGCCAAACACAATAGTGTGTTTGAACATGCGGGAGCATTTTCGCCCAATTTGTTCAATGGTATCGAGGTCAGTTTTATCCGGCAGGTTCAGAAAGTTGACATCGTTGCTGCTTTGCCATTGTCTGATTTTTTTACGCAGCCCGTCGAGTCGTGGTGAGAGGGCTTTGATCTCCTCATCAGTAACACCGCTATCGCCGATGGCGTCTTTTTGGAAGCCGGAGTTGTCAATGGAAAGGCGGGAAATGGTCATGTGAGTGATCCTTTTTTTGGGTTTATATCCTATTCCGCAACTAGGAGCCTGTCGGACTTAGGGTGAACCTACTGCGGGGAATTCATTTCGGCTCATTTATTTGATCCTTTTCGTTGAATATGTCCAATATTCGCCTCAAACGATCAAAAAATGGACTCAAAATGACCTTCCCTCGCTACGGTCCCCTAGGCTCGACAGACTCCTAGCGGCAGGGAAACGCAGTTTGTAAAGCACGAATAGCCAATTTGTGCGCGGGCTGCTGCAAATAGACAGGATTGCTGCGGCCAAATTCCAGCACAATACGCGCAACTTTCTGGTATGACAGCTGCCAGTCAAAACAATAAAGACCAAAATCGTGCCGGTTGGCACGCCCTTCGGTTAGCAGAGAATAGCGTAATTTGGCCCGATCGTTAGCATGTTGTGCTGTGGCCATCATGCCGCTCAGGTAAGCCATGCATACAAAGGCACTGTTTTGATCAGCATCACTTAGCGTATCCGGCTCCTGCTTTAGCGCGATCAACGCCTGCTGGCAGCTAATCATCAAGCTTTTCCCGTGGGTGATGGTCTGCACACTGGCTATGATAGGTCCGGTGTACAGAATGCTTGTCAGGCAACAAATACCCAGAAGCCATTTTTGAATGTCAGTGAATTTTTGTAGTCGCATTGTTATGGTATTACCTAATAAAGGTGTAGTGCCTATCTGTCGTAAAGTGTGGGCAGGATAAAGAAAAAAGCTGGGCAGGACAAAAGTGTTAATGTCATCAGGGATGGAATTATCAATAGACATAAAGGTGGCGACGATATTTAAATGACGTTAATTTGTTGTATTTAAAAGAATTAATTGCAATATGGCCTGCCAAGTCAGATCATGAAGCTGAGATTCAGCCCGTTAATAACAGAAGAGTATTATGCACACTAATAATAATACCTATCTTTGGAAGCTTACAAAGGGAAAGTTTATTGGTAAAGCAGAAGTCTGGCTGGAAGGAGGAAATGCTCCTTTTGTTACAGAAACCGTGGCTTATATGGTCAACTAGTAAATTTGACGGCAGCAAATATCAAAAGGGTGGCGAAATAATCGAAGGATGGGGGCATCAATACTCATCAATACTTAGGAAAAGAGCGATAGGAAAAATACGGATTAAATATGAATTCTGCAAATGAACCTGAGATAGATCAACTCCACAAGAGTCACCAGCAACTGGTATCACGCATACAAATGCTCGCCACGCATCAGAAAAATTTTGTACTGGATCAACTCCGGCAGCGATCCAAGAAAAACCGTTTCCGTTCCCGGCCTGATGACCTGTCTGCCTACCTCAAAGAGATACGGGATGATATCGACAGGCTTGATGG
>WFQM01000106.1 GCA_015487095.1 Gammaproteobacteria bacterium
ACATTATTCAGCTACGTCGGTTAGTGCAGCAGGTTAAACCCACGGTTGACTGGCAGTCGTTTGGTAAAACACTTTTTTTTTGGGATTGCAAAGACTTCAATAAGCGACAATTACTCGAAGATTATTTTTTGGCTTCAAAAAAATAACGTTTTAATACAAGGAAAATATTATGAGTGAGAAAAACTTTCTTAATATTCATATTCTTATTTCACACAATCCATCATGTTTAAATCGTGATGACATGAATATGCAGAAATCGGCTATTTTTGGTGGTAAGCGTCGAGTGCGTATTTCAAGTCAGAGCTTGAAACGGGCTATGCGTAAGAGTTCGTATTATGCGGAACACCTGGGACAACCCAGTACTCGTACAAAAAAACTCAATAATGTGATTGAGTCAATGCATATAGCGCTTCAGGATCAATTTCCTGAAGAAATAATCACTAAAGCTGTTGAGTGGATTTCAGGAAAATCAGATATTAATGCCGATGTAACAGATGATGCTGTTGCCCCTTGGGTAACTGGCGAAGTGGCCTATATTTGTCAAGAAATTCAGGCAGGTGAGGCGGATGATTTTGATCAAAAAAAGCTGAAAAAGAAAATTGAGAAAGACTCAACAGGTTTGCGTCAAGCTATTGGTCAGGCTGTAGATGTTGCGTTGTCTGGCCGTATGGCTACTTCTGGCTTGATGAGTGAAGTTGGAAAGGTTGATGGGGCTATGGCTTTGGCTCACACTATTACCACTCATGCAGTAGATGCAGATATCGATTGGTTTACCGCAGTAGATGATTTTCAGGAATTGGGGTCAGGGCATTTGGATACCCAGGAATTCAGCTCAGGTGTTTTTTATCGCTATGCCAGCCTTAACTTAAGTCATCTTCAAACCAACCTCGGTGGTGCCAGTCGTGAGCGTGTTTTGGAAATTGCTTCCCACCTTCTGCATATGCTTTCCACCGTTGTGCCTACCGCAAAACAGCAAAGTACAGCCGCTTATAATCCGGCTGATCTGGCTATGGTGAGTTTTAGTGATATGCCTGTCTCTTTGGCCAATGCCTTTGAAAAACCTGTTGAGGCTCGGAAAAATAGCGGATTTTTGAAGCCCTCTATTGATAATTTATTGGATTATTGGCAAAAGGTTCATAGAGGTTATGGGCTTGATGAACGAGCTTCAGTTTTCATGTTGGCTGATTCATCAGGCGCTGAAAATTTGGCGTTGGCAGAGAGTTTGCCCACATTGGAAAGTTGGGTAAGAAATGACGGCAAGGAGTAATCGCCATGCAGGAATATCTTGTTCTTAAACTTGAGGGGCCATTACAAGCATGGGGTGGGCATACCTTTGAGGATAGACGCCCGAGCGAGTTGTTTCCTACTCGCAGTGGTTTGCTTGGTTTGTTAGCGGCTTGTTTGGGGATTGATCGAACAGATGCAGAGAAACAGCAAGCATTGGCATCCAGTGTTTTTTTTGCTGTTCGTGTTGATAGCACACCGGTCAAAATGGTGGATTACCACACGGTCAAAAATGCCCGTAAAGAATATCAGGGCATGAAACAAAACGAGACCATTCAAACTTGGCGCGAGTATTTACAGGACGCCAAGTCTACGGTGTGTTTTTCTGTGGCGATCTGGTTGACTGAACATACTGTTATCTCGCTTGATGAGCTTGTGAATGCCGTAAATAAGCCGATTTATACACCGTTTCTTGGCAGACGTTCGTGCCCGATTACCCGACCCTTGTTTGAAGGGCGAATATGCGAAGAAAACGAGCATCGGGCCTTGGCTTCTTTTGAACCTGTAGGCGGTATTGTCTACAGTGAATTACTGGATGACACCAAACCCAGGTTATTGATCCGGGATGTGCCCATTGCTGGTCGCAAGCGTCAGTTTGGTACTCGCTTGATTAGCGTACATGCGGGCAGGGGAGGTGAGTATGTATCTTAGTCGTGTTTATGTGCCGTGGCCCAAATCAAAAAATGCCTATACGTTACATCAGGCATTATGGGAATTATTTCCTGATAGACCGGATGATGTGAGGGACTTTCTTTTTCGGGTTGAGCAGGAAAGAACCGGCGTCGGTGCCAGCATCCTGATGCAATCACAATACGCACCAGAATCGAATATTGAGACGGTAGAGGTGAGAGCCAAACGTGATTATTCATTGAATCTTGTGCAAGGGCAGCGGTTGCGGTTTTTGCTCAAGGCAAATCCTGTCAAAACCATCAAGGACGAAAAAGGGCGCAAGAATACCAGGGGCGAGATTAAAAAGTGCAGAGTGCCATTAATTAAAGAAGCGGAGCAACAGCAATGGCTGTTGAAGCGTCTGAATAATATTGCTGTGCTGGAAGAGATGCAGGTGAGTCCTTGTGTCCCCCTTTATTTTCGCAAAGGGCAGCAGGCTGGAAAGGTCGTGCCGGTTTGTTTTGAAGGTATTCTGAGAGTGATTGAACCACTGGAAGTTAAGAACCTAGTTACCAGGGGTATTGGTCCAGCGAAGGCTCTGGGGTGTGGAATGTTGTCATTGGCATAGACCGATAATCACCGTCTTCGGCTACGCCCGCAATAAATTGTGCTATCATTTGATGGCACAATCTAAGAAAGAGGCATATTTATGGACACCTTTACTGTAAGAGACCTGCGTGAACGCACCGGAGAGTTGATCCGGGATGCCGAGACGGGGGAATTGTCGGTGATAACAAAGCATGGGAGGCCGGTGTTTATCGCCGTTCCCTTCGACGAAACTGTGATGAAATCCGGTGTGTCTACAGCTTTGGCCGTAAAGCTGTATCGGGAAGAAGTATTGAGTCTGGGCAAGGCCGCAAGGTTTGCGGGTTGTTCAGTGGCGGAATTTACTGAATGTCTTGGCGAGGCTGGTATCCCCAGCGTGCGATATTCAGCAGAAGAGCTGGACGAAGAGTTGGCAGCCATTGGTTGAATTGAAAAATCAGTTGATCGTTGCTGATGCCGGGCCTCTGATCGCCTTTGCGCGACTGGATTTGTTGGCTCTGTTGCCAGAAATGTTCGGCACTTTGCTGGTACCTGAAGTCGTGTTGAATGAGTGTCTTCATATTCCTACCCGTCAGGATGCAAAGGTGATTTTACAGGCCAGGGATACCGGTTTGCTGGAAATCAGAAGCGATCAACTGATTACTGTCGGAGGCAATCCGCCCGCACTGGGTGCGGGTGAGCTGGCAGCGATTCGTCTGGCGCAGTCGCTGAATTGTCTGGTGTTAATGGATGATAAATTGGCACGGCGGGTTGCCGCCTCGGCAGGTTTGCGTGTTATTGGCACGGCCGGAGTGCTTGTCAAGGCTAAACAACAGGCAAAAATTTCAGCGGTTGCTCCCTTGTTGCACACCTTGCAGGCTTCCGGTTATCACTTGGCTACCGATCTGGTGGAGCGCATTCTTCAATTGGCAGGCGAAAAAAAATAAATGGCAAAGTAAAGGAATCACTTCTTGCTCCCACCCCTTAAACCCATTCCCATGAAAGACCGTGTATCCATGATTTTCCTGGAACATGGTCAAGTGGATGTTATCGACGGCGCATTTGTATTGCTCGATAAAAATGGTGTGCGCACCCACATCCCGGTGGGCTCAGTGGCCTGTATTATGTTAGAGCCCGGTACCCGTATCTCCCATGCTGCGATCAAATTGGCCGCCACCGTTGGCACATTAATCGTATGGGTGGGTGAAGCCGGAGTACGGCTTTATGCTTCGGGCCAGCCGGGTGGGGCACGATCTGATCGATTGTTATATCAAGCAAAACTGGCACTGGATGAAGAACTGCGTCTCAAAGTCGTCCGTAAAATGTTTGCCCTGCGTTTTGGCGAAGAAGCCCCCTCGCGCCGCAGTGTTAATCAACTGCGTGGTATTGAAGGTGCGCGGGTGCGTAAAATGTATCAACTACTGGCCCAGCGTCACGGCGTGGAATGGCATGGCCGACGTTATGACCCGAAAGATTGGAAAAGGGGAGATGTCATCAATCAATGTATCAGTGCTGCTACTTCCTGTTTATACGGTATTTCCGAAGCCGCCATATTAGCGGCGGGTTACGCACCCGCTGTCGGTTTTTTACATTCAGGAAAACCCCTTTCCTTTGTTTATGATATTGCCGACATCCTCAAATTTGAAACAGTGGTACCTATTGCATTCAAGGTTGCTGCCAAAAAACCGACAAAGCCCGACCGCGAAGTCAGGCTTGCTTGCCGGGATTTATTCCGTAGCGATAAAGTCTTGAAACAGCTCATCCCTTTGATCGAAGAAGTATTGGCTGCTGGAGAAGTAGAGCCCCCCAAACCACCCGAAGATGCTGTACCGCCCGCCATACCCGAGCCCACATCCATGGGTGACGTTGGGCATCGGAGCGGATGATATGAGCATGGTGATGGTCGTTACCGAAAATGTTCCTCCACGATTGCGTGGGCGTTTAGCGATATGGCTATTGGAAGTGCGATCAGGTGTTTATGTAGGAGACATCACCCGCCGTGTTCGAGAAATGATCTGGCAGCAAATTATTGAACTGGCAGAAGAAGGCAATGCGGTGATGGCCTGGGCCACCAATACTGAATCAGGTTTTGATTTTCAAACCTTTGGTGAAAACCGTCGCATGCCTGTGGAATACGATGGTTTGCGTTTAGTCTCATTTCTTCCCATCGAAAAAAAATAGTTGCTCTTTAACAACCTGGAAAATAAGCCCTGATTGGGTTAAAAAATGCTGGTGGATTATTGAGTCCTGTTTTTTGTAAACAGAATCAATGATGTATACTTAGGTGTTCCCCACATGCGTGGGGATGAACCGCACCTGACGGTCCGGAAAAAGACGACCTTAAAGTGTTCCCCACATGCGTGGGGATGAACCGTGCGCTGGGTCCATCTTTTTCTTGCCTGGTTGGTGTTCCCCACATGCGTGGGGATGAACCGGGACCGACGGATCAACGTTTGACCCTGCTGTGCGTGTTCCCCACATGCGTGGGGATGAACCGTTTGCTGTGCAGGCATAACGGCTATCGATCCGGTGTTCCCCACATGCGTGGGGATGAACCGGGAGATTCAGACTCAAAAGAAGTTTGTTTTTAGTGTTCCCCACATGCGTGGGGATGAACCGTCGCGTGCCACGGGTAAACGACCAAGTGTGAGGTGTTCCCCACATGCGTGGGGATGAACCGAGGGATTATTATTGAAGGAAACGGGTATTATGGTGTTCCCCACATGCGTGGGGATGAACCGGGTGAGTCTTACATGAGCCCGGACGGTGAACTGTGTTCCCCACATGCGTGGGGATGAACCGGTG
>WFQM01000107.1 GCA_015487095.1 Gammaproteobacteria bacterium
GCCCTGCTGATGACCGAAGCAGAGCATCGTATTCTCGGCATTGAACATCAAATCAATCCGCTCTACAGCATCAAGGCCGAGGTCTACCACAAGCCAATGAAAAATCTGGTTATCGCCCTTGATGAAAATAACCCACCCGATAACTACGCCAATCGAGGCACAGGTGAAGCCTATGGCTTTGACCTGTTTATCAAGCGCACTCCTAGCCAGGGCAAGATCGGCTGGGTATCGCTCTCCTGGGCCAAATCACGTCGCACCAACGAAATTACCGGCATCACACGCGATTTCTCGGGAGATCAGCCTCTCACTTTCATTGCCGTTTGGGGTCAGCCTTTTGGCGGTAGCTGGAAACGCTGGGACTGGAGCATCAAGGCACAGGCAAATTCCGGCCGACCCTATACCGCTATCATAGATCGTAACCGGGAAGTCCCAGGGGACTCCACCAGCCGCTGGATTGCCACATACGGCAAACACAACGCCGAACGCCTGCCCACTTATTACAAGGTAGACCTGCGTATCGGGCGAGAAATACTGTTCAGAGAATCCAAATTAAAAGTTTATCTTGATCTGCAAAACGTCACCTTCGCCAAAAATATTGTGGAATACGATTACGGCAATGAATATGAAAAAATCAATAATCCTACCGAAGTGACCGGCATGTCATTTTTCCCTTTTTTTGGTGTAGAAATGGAGTTTTAAAAACATGAATATTCAGCATGAATTTTTATCACTGATGAACAGCGGCGGCCCCATTATGTGGGTTATTTTTTTCGTCGCCTGCATCGCCATGGCACTGGTGATATGGGAAGCCTTACGCGGGCAGACACTGATAAAAAATGCCCGGCATGATTATCATAAACTGCGGTCAGACAACAATTACCTGCCCATCGCTAATGGCAGCACAAGCCCTGTCGCCCAGTTACTTGCCGCAACCCACTGGCCTGAAGTGCAATCAAAAGAGGATATGGCCCGGGAATTCAACATTCATCTGGCGGAAATCACACCCCGGGTGGAAGGCAGCCTTGCCACCATCGCCATTCTGGCCACACTGCTCCCCATGCTGGGCCTGCTCGGCACGGTTACCGGCATGATCAACGTATTTGAAGTCATCGCACTGCACGGCAGCGGCAAGCCAGATGAAATGGCCGATGGTATTTCACAGGCACTGCTCACCACTGCCAGTGGACTGATCATTGCCATCCCGGTGATTTTTTTACATCACCTGTTATCACGCCGCATCAATGTCCTCATGGCGACAACACACCAGGCCATCCAGCTGCTTTTACATCGTGATATCACTGCATTAAAAAAGGCAAAACACCATGCAAACGGATGACCTGTGCCCGATGCCGGTGATCAATACCGGAAAACCCGAAATCAGCATGGCACCGCTGGTTGATATCGTTTTTCTGCTGCTGATCTTTTTTATGGTCACCACTGTCTTCCCGGAAAACGACGGCCTGCTCATCGAAAAACCCGATTCGGAAAATGCTGCTGCGCTCGACAATGAACATCTTGTTATCAAGATTGATCAACAAGGTATTGCCTATATGGAAGAACGACCAGTCACCACTGACGATATCAGGCGGCTACTTAAAATCGAATTATCAGTCAAACCACAATTAGCCATCACTATTCATGCAGATCGTCGCGCCACCACAGAATCACTGATTGATGTCAGTGATGCGGCAAAAGCCGGAGGGGCTCAACAACTGGGCATTGCCACCGATGAAAAACATCACTAGGAGCCTGCCCTCGGCCGGGATTGCGGTAACAGGCGGCATTCTGCTGACCCTGGGGCTGCTGTTTTTTATCAGTGTACTGGCAAATTATCGTACACAAGTCACAGAATCACGCCCGCTGCTGGTCGTGGATCTGGCGACATGGCCAATGCCTGTCAAACAAACAGAAACACCGCCCACCCCCAAACCCGAGAAACAACCCACGCCAGAAAAACCGGCATCAGAAAAAGCACCTCCTCCTCCCAAACCGGAAATTTCTCCTCAGGCAACAAAACGTGTGAAAGAAATCCCCCCGGAGCCTGTGGTACACGAGCCCATAGAAAAAAAGGTGACAGAAAAAATTGTAGAAGCCACTGAACCGCTTCCTGCCGAGCCAACCCCACCCATGCTGATAGAACCCACAGAAAATGCGCTACCGACGCCTGTACCCATATTTCGGCTCACGCAGGCTCCGCGTTTTTTGCACCGGGCAACGCCTGTTTATCCCGAAACCATGCGCACACAAGGCATCAGTGGTGTTGTCAAACTGGAAGCACTCATTGACAAAGAAGGACGGGTAAGAAAAGTGAATATTCTAACTTCTGCCGGGAAACATTTTGACCAAGCAGCCAGACAGGCTATTTTAGCTTCAAGTTTTTATCCAGCCGAAGTAGAGAATGAACCCGTTGCCGTGTTGTTACGTTTACCGGTGAAATTTGATTTGCTTTGACCCGGCACACCGTCAGGACTCTTTTTTCCGGTGTACTGAAATTTGTAATATAAATCGAGGGCCAAATCATTCTGTTAGCATTTTCGTTACTGAAAAGACCGTCATTCCGGTATGTTTTTAGCCGGAATCCAGAGGTCTAACTCCCTGGGCAATCGTTCCGGTTTATTGAGAGAGTTATGTTGGCGCGGCACTGACAAATATCGAGTTATAAACACCGATGAGCGCCCCACCCGAAAAATGCCACAGCCTGTGATGGCGGCCTGCTGGTCGTACTGGCAAACAATAGACTAAAGCCATGGCTTCCACGGCAGTGGGTAAACTCAATGCCACCGAAGCAAACTGTTCACCTGTATTTACAATGACCGCGACACCCCTTCTCAGAAAAATGAATTGTTGCGGTAACTCCACCATTCGGGAAACTGGGCTCGACAAAATCATAACCAGGAATAACATAGCCTTCGAAACCAGCATTTTCTACACTTATCCATTCTGGTTTACACTTACCTCCTGAGATCTGCTGGAATGAACAGTAATTTTTTCGCC
>WFQM01000108.1 GCA_015487095.1 Gammaproteobacteria bacterium
TATCTACAAACAAGCTCGAAGCTTAAGGGTGGAACGACCTTCCCGGATACATCGTTATCGTACTCTTAAATAACCTCATTGAGTACTGAGTTTAATCATACAAGGGTGGAACAAGCGTAGCGGTTCCACCAAAAGGTCAAGGGAAGAACATCAGTCCTTTCAACCTGTATTACTCTTTACCCAAGGTACCCAACCAAACAACCAAAAAGCCACAGTTATTGTGTTCCATTCCTAAGTCACCTTCAATGTCATATTTTAACGATCAAAAAAATTAAACGATTGGAGAGAAAAAATGAAAAGCCATAGTGTTTTTTTCAAATCGTAGCATGTACCGGTTTTATGTATTCTGTTAGCGTTACAATAAGCTTGACTGAATACGGTTAATTACCACGAATGACGATTTTTCCGGGCAATGGGCAGCGGGATAAAATTCGACATTTTTTCGGCAGGTTAGGGTGATTCTGGTTGAAAAACCAGTTTTCGGACAGGCGTTTTTATAAGCAACTTCTGCCCACATAATAATCAATCACTTCTTTCAATTTTTCAGGTCTCCAGGGTAAATGAGGAGTAATGGCCAGGCTATACCCGTGGCGTTTGGAATTTAGGTGTTCAGTGTGCGTCATATTTTCTTCATGGCGAGGCGAAATGACGTGTAATAGTCGTTCTATTGCGAGGAGTTTCACACGGCCATGGAGGAAACAGGGCGTGCATACGATCTAAATCTCAATCGCTATGGGTATATGTGTAAGAACCTCATAAGGTATACCAATACGCGCTAGTCTTTGGCTGTCGCCCGGCCTGTTTGTTTACTCATTGGAAGCCAATAAAATTGTGGTTTTGACGGCTTAAAAAATCAAGAGGGGGGTAATAACGATGAAGATTATCGGTCATTTTCTTAGCCTCTTTACCCATAACGAGAAAAAGTAGGAAAATGATTGTAGTACTTCATCATTTTTGTATGGCTGGTATTGAAATATTTGTTTTAAGTCGATACCATCCGGAGTCAGTTGGCACCGGAGTTGGTGCAGGTTCTTCCACTTTTTTCGTGCAGATTCTCGGATAAATGCAGTGAAAGGAAACGGATATTCTAACTCGTGATTTGAGGACGTATTTATGCGCGGTAGTATTGTAATAAGGATTGTTACGCTGGCAATCTGTCTTGCTGTCTTAACTCTTTTATCCAGTTGTGGTGGCGGTGGTTCTGCTGGTGATTCCGCTAACCAGAAACCCATTGCAAAAATTTCCCCCCAAACTGAACAGTCTGTTCAGGTTGGGGGTGCTATCAGCTTTACCGGGGATAGTAGTAGCGATCCTGACGGGAATAATCCGCTGAGCTACCAATGGACATTTTCCGGTGCTGCAACTTCAGTTCAGCAATCAACCAACAGTAATGTTGGAATGGTATCGTTTACTGAAGCAGGTACGGTGACCGCAAGTCTGGTGGTTACCGATAGCCTGGGGCTGGCATCGGATGTCGCTACCGTTACCATTAATGTTGCGGCCGCCAACAGCAATCAATCACCTGTCGGGTCAATCAGTCATGATAAAGGCAACGGTAGTGTTGGCAGTACCGGCAATTTCAGTATTACCGCAGGCACCAGTGTCGTATTTACCAGTGAGGTAACCGATCCGGAGGGTGACCCAATAAGCTATGCCTGGGATTTCCAGAACGGGACGCCGATGACATCAAACAGTAGCGGTGCAGTCACTGTCAATTATCCAAATACAGGTACGTTTTCTGTATCACTGGTCGCTAGTGATGACAACGCCAATAGTGTGACTATTCCTGCAACACCCCTGTTGGTTACAGTGGTCGCAGATCTTCCCGCTTTTAAACACCTGCCGATATTAGTGCCGACCATGGTCGGTGATGTGGCGACTTATACTTTAAATGCCCAGGAAAATGTTAATGTTGTAGTTGATACGCCAGAGGGAAGCTGGACAACGCCCATGATGCGTTACAATGAATTACAGCTTCCACCGGTTATTGTTGCCAAACGTGGTGATACCATCGAGGTGAATGTTAATAATAATCTTGTTGCCAGCGATGAGGACACAACCGTGCATTGGCATGGGTTCAAGATTCCGGGCTCTCAGGATGGTGGACCCGATTTTCCTATTCCTGCGGGCACTTCAAAAACCTACAGTTTTACCCTCGGGCAGCCAGCAGCTTCACTTTGGTTTCATCCTCATGCCCACGGTACGACGGCTACACAGGTCTACAAAGGTCTGGCGGGTGCATTCATTCTGACCGACGATATTACTGATGCCCTGGAAACCAACAATGAACTACCTTCGGGCGAATATGATATTGCGCTGTTGGTTCAGGATCGCCAATTCACTGAAGAGACCAATGCTTCCGGTGTACGCGATCTCGTCTATCAGGTTGGTATGAGAGGGGTGTTAAGTGACCGGATATTGGTTAATGGTGTTGAAATGCCCGCCCTGGATGTGGCGACAAGTCAGTACCGGTTCCGGTTATACAATGCTTCCAACGCGCGTACTTATGATTTTGCTCTGGATAACGGCGCTGATTTTTATGTCGTTGGCAGCGATGGCGGGCTTTTGAATACACCAGTGCTTGTTAATCAGGTTATGCTGGGTGCAGGTGAGCGTGCCGAAATTGTGGTGGATTTTCGTAATCGCCTTAATCAGCAGGTCAAATTAATCAGCCGGGCGGTTAACAACAACAGTGCAGGCTCTGACGTGATGCGCTTTGATGTGAACAGAGAAGTGACAGATCCGGTGGTTTTGTATGCCAGTTTACCCGCCAATGCAGAAATCAACACTCGACTAGCAGAAGCTGACGCGAGTGTTACCCGGGATTTTGTGATGAGTATGAGTATGGGGCCTACGGGTGGAATGGCGTTTTTGATTAATGGAATGACTTTCGATATGGATCGTGTTGATGAGTCCGTTGCTTCAGGTGCGGTTGAAATCTGGAATATTCAAAACACCTCGGTGATGGAGCATCCATTCCATGCCCATGCGATACAATGGCAAGTGCTTGATCGTGGGCCGACGGGTGGAACATTGACAGCAGCCAGTGGTATTGAGCTTGGCTGGAAAGATACCGTGCTGGTGCAGCCCGGTGAAACGGTTCGGTTTATTGGTAAATTTGATCCGGTTGTCAACAGTGGATTGTATATGTATCACTGCCATATTCTGGAGCATGAAGATGCCGGTATGATGGGGACTTTTGAAGTGATGCCGCCGCCATAAATGAAACCACTATGGTGGAAAGTCTGTGTATATACCCGTGGCGTTTGAGATTTAGGTCGTGTGCATGCTCCAGTTGCTCCATGGCCGCGTTGTTGTCCTTGCAATATGCTGGCTATTACGCATCATTTCGCCTTGTCATGAAACAAATATGACGCACACGTAAACCTAAATATCAAACGCCACGGATATAGAGGTTCCATTTTATTGAAGGTGTTTTTTGAATTGCTGGTTTTTTTAGCGAAAGCAAGAACAGCGGGTCAGGTATCCTGACTTTTTTCTATACCTTCAATAATGGGGCAGCCTTCTCCACTACCTGTACACAGGTTCACCAACAGGGTGAGTTCGTTACGCAGGGTGGTAAGGTCTTGCAAGTGGGTCTCAATTTCTACCAGTTTACGATGGCTCAACTCGCGTACTTCCGTACGTGCGTGTTGCGGGTCTTCACGCATTTGCAGCAAGCCTTTGATTTCTGCCAGGGTAAAATTCATTTTCTGCGCGCGCTGGATGAATTTGAGGCACGAAATGTCTTTGTCGCTATAAACACGGATTCCTGATGCCGTACGGCTGATATTTTTTAACAGACCGATTTTTTCATAATAACGCAAAGTGTCAGCGGTAAGCCCAAGTTGTTTGCCAATGTCTCCGATATGGTAGTCATTCATGATTGCTCCTGATTTATCGATTTTGCTGTGTGAGAATCGCCTTGCATAATGCCTCTGTATCAGGTGTTGTTGTAAACACCAATACACCATTAATAACGATGCTGGGCGTCGCACGAATACCCAATGCAACCGCATAATCCAGCTCGTCCACAACATTAATCCGGCGCAGATTTATGGATTCATCACCCAGTTCCTTTAATACTGTTTGCACTAATTGAAATGCCTTGCCACATTTATTACAGCCGGGTGCGGAGAATATCTCGATAATAACAATGGTGTTGTCAGGCATTTGGTTTATCCTAAATTAATCCGTTGAATCTACTGTGAACGCCTATGGCACCGAATCTAAAAGACTTTTTGTACTATTTTAAACTCACCGTACGGGTGATACGCTGTCGTCCAAAATAATCCAAAAAATATTTTATCTTCAGCACCATAGTCGCTCTCGCTACGATCCAGCTGATGTGTCAGGTTTATTTTCCGGGACGCCATTTTTGTATTTGATGATTGGCATAGTCTGCCACGAATACACTGCCATCGTCAGCTTCTGCAACAGCAATACTGGTGTGTGTTGGTCCGGTGCTTTTGATGCCGAAGGCATTAAGAAATACACCGTCCGGGGTGAATTTCTGCACCCGGTCATTATAAAAATCAGCAACAAACACATTACCACCAGGCCCAATAGATATTCCAGTAATGGTGGCAAACCAGCCATTGAATGGGCCAAAAATATTCATTGCAAAAGGGCCGCCCCATTTGGTGAGTAATTGCCCATCAGGAGCGATAGCCAGTATCCGGTCATTGTAACCATCGGCAATAAACAGAGTGCCATCTTTTGACAGGGCAACATCGGTAGGATAGCGTAATTTTCCACCAAAGGTGCCCGCTTCCCCGGTAATGCCCCATTGACGCACAAAGCTGCCATCAGCACGTAACTGCTGTACCCGTTGTGTTGTGAAGCCCGGCACATAAAGATCACCGTTTTCAGCTATAGCAACACCACCGGGAATGCTGAATTCCCCCGGTCCTGTGCCTGGTCTGCCGATGCTGCGTCGATAATCCCCTTGCAGTGAAAATACCTTGATCTGATCCGCAAAATAATCCGCCACATACAGTTCATCTTTTGCAATAGTAAGACTCATGGGACGCTCAAGATTATTCATGCCAAACTGACGCAGTATCACACCATCTGGGTTAAATACCTGAATACGCTGATTGCGACTATCGCTGACAAAAACTTCTTTGCCTTTTACTGTGATTCCTGTGGGTTCATTAAACTGTCCTTTCGCACTGCCTTTTTCTCCCCAGGTTTTTTCCAGAATGTATGCAGGCTCTTGTGCCGAAGATATCCAGATAAAATAAATAACACCAATAAGTACCAGCACGACAAAAAGCAGCCATTGGATAATTTTCAATATTTTTTTCACAGGTTTTTCTCGGTTACACTTTTCATGGTGAAGCCGGAATCATTAATGATTTCTTTCAGTTTTTCTTCCTTGAAGGTTTTTCCTTCGTGGGTTTTTACAATAACCAGGCCTTTTTGCAAATCAATATCCACAGAATCGACACCTTCAGTTTTGATGAATTTCTTTTCGATACCGTATGCACAGAAAGGACAGGCGAGGCCATCGACACGCATATTGTATTGAGTGCCAGCGGCGAAACCCGAACCGCTCCATAGCAGGGTAATTGCCATAAAAAATAGAGTTGTGCTAATGAGTAAAAATTTCATGTTGTTTACTCCTGGAAATATTTATAAGAGATGTTAATAACCGTTATGTATCAGAGATGCCATTCAAATGTGGCTTTAAAACGATAATCAGACTTGTTCTGTGTGCCATTCACGTCACTGGACACGGGGATCTGGATGCCGGATTTAATGGCAAAGTTGCGGGTGGTCCAGAAAATCCCGGGGGAAATAAACCATTCTGTGCCTCCGCTGTTGCTCAGTGTATTGCCGTTCAATTCTGCCTTGTCAGTAATTTCACCATTAAGTTCCAGTAACCATACGGTATCCGGTTTTTTGTATTCCGGTGGGGTGGGACGCCATCCACCCACAAAGTCTATTTTCCATTTATTACCCATCTGAAAATCGGCAGTGTTTTTACCGGGTAGTGCATAACGTATGCTGGCCCAGCGGTACCATTTAATGCTTTCGTAGCCCCAGGTGATTCCGGTGATAATATCAGTAGCACCATTGCCCAGGGCCGGGTTGGCTTTTTCGTTACCATTTTCGCCATTGATGGCCAGCATGATTGCAGCGGATTCCTGTAGTCCCAGAGAATCCTCACGCCAGAAACGGTATTTGGTGAATGCCTGGATATCGGCCAGGCCACGGGAAACATCCATACCATTATCTTTGAGCGCATAGGGCACCTTAATACCCGCAGCCCATTCACCAGTAATACCGTAAGTTACTACCAGCCCCAGCTCAGACTCGGTTTTCTCTCCGGTTTTTTTGCGATAGACCTCAGCGGCAGCCTCCATACCATTCTTGAACAATACATGTGGGCCAATACCGAATACGGGATCATGGGCAAGTGCGCTGTTACTGTGTATGGCCAGCAGCATACTTGCCCCCCAAAGTGGCCAATTTGCAAATTTCATGAGGTTTCTCCTGTGATGTTGGGCACAGAATAGACCCTGGAGTTAACTCCAGGTCAAGGTTGAATGCTTAATGTGCTGGATAAGCATTTCGGCACATGGGGCGGTGATGTTTAGTGATGCTGACAAATGGCGTGTTATGCCTGCCCCGTGAAACACTTTGGATATTCCGACATGTTTTTAGCCGGAATCCTGGACCTCGCCAGCTCGCCTTAAGCTTCTACTGTTGGTGCCATGAGGTATTTTATTACACCGGTCACCGGTGGTTTTTAAAAGTAGCGTGTTTTTAGCGCCTAATTCACGTTTGATTAAGCGCCGAATAAAAAAGGTATTACTACATCCAGAAATATGAAAAAGGAACGGATGTAATTATTTATAATTATTTATAATGACGTACTGCCACATAAACTATCTGGTGTAACTGAAGATGGTTATGCAAAGTTATACCAAGATTGTCTTATCAATGTTCTTGGTATTTTTACACAGAATTATGTGATTTTTCTGTATATACTCACGGCACTTGAGATTCAGCTTTAAGTGTGCGTCATATTTGTTTCATGGCAAGGCGAAATGACGTGTAATAGTCGTTCTATTGCAAAGACAACAACGCAATCATGAGACAAATAGGGCGTGCAATTAGACTTGAATTTCCATCGTCACGGGTATGGAATAAGCGAGTCTTTATAAAAGTCTCTTTATTGTCGTGTGCGAAGTGAAGTATCATCGCCAGACACAAATTAAAAATCGTGATGTTTTTCTACGTTTGCCCGCTTACCATAAAAACAAGGAAGATACTTGCAGTTGTTCATTTGCAAGTAGCAGGAGAATTGCACACGCTGACAGGAAGCATGCGCAACGATTCCCAATAAAAAAACCACTTCGGTCAGTCACCATGAAATTGTCATACTATTTTACGTTTGCAGGTTTATTTGTTCTTTTGTTTTCAGGATGTGAGAGCAGTGATAATGCAGTTCCGACAAGCATTGATTTGAATCCACTTTTTCAGACACAGGAAGATGAAAGTGCTGGTTTCAGTGTTATTCCTGTCACTTCCGAATTATTCCTGTCTACACTTGAGCAGCCTGTGAACGGGGAAATCATCAGCGCAGGTGTTGGCCGATATTTATATGTGCCGGAAAAGAATTTTAATGGCCGTGAATCCGTTGATTTTACATTGTCGGATAATACACAAGGCACCATTACCTTTGAGGTGACTCCGGTCAATGATGCGCCCCTGGCAGGTGATGATGTTATTGCCAGTATCGATGGTGAAAAGGTGACCATTCCGCTGCTCTTCAATGATGTGGAATTCGATACTGGTGACAGTTTACATATTAGTGACATCACGCAGCCCGACAGAGGTAAAGTAACCGATAATGGTGATGGCACTGTTGATTTTTCGCCACCGGAAAATTTTGTGGGCACAGTACGCTTCAGTTATGAAGTGAGTGATCAGTCCTCTGCCAGTGATCGTGCAGACGTTGCCGTATTTGTTATTTCGGGAGAGGCGCGCTTGACAGGTGTCGAGTTGTCACCGGCTGCCGTCACCTTGCAGCAAGGAGTTCCGGTGCAATTTAAGGCAGTGGCGACTTTCGCTGATATGACCAGCGCTGATATCACGACAGTGACGGAGTGGGTGTCATCCGACCCGATGTTATTAAGTTTCAGTGACCAGCCGGAAGCCAGGGGGCTTGCAACAGCAAAGGCAAGAGGGTCAGTGTCCGTCAGTGCATCATTTAACGGTATTTCTGTTTCTACAACGACGGTAAATATTTTATCGAAAGCACCCGTAGCCCCTGAGTCCGTGAGTGGCAAGTATGTGGGCAATGGTGTCATAACGCTTGACTGGTCAGCGGATGCCGATGTCGATCATTATAATATTTACTGGTTTACGGCTAACCAGAGAACTCAGGTCATTAGCCGTGTAACACCTCCTTTTCAACATGCCGACAATGCGCTGGGTATTACATATTATTATACGGTCAGAGCTGTTAACGCCGATGGCTTGGAAGGAAAACCCAGCACCCGGATAGCCGTCAAACCGCAGACGTTGCCAGCAGAACCTGATGTGCTCCCACCCGAAGGGGGGGAGGCAACAGTGATGGACCGGCAAATACAGTTAAGCTGGCAGGCTGCTGACAACGCGGAATCTTATATATTGTACTGGTCGAACACATTACCGCTTGAGCCAGCAAGTGCTAACCGCATTGCAGTGACCGGTATCACATTTGTTCATGAAGATCTGGATAATGGACGGGATTATCATTACGTTATTGCCTCCGTAAACGCAGATATAGAAAGTGCGCCGGGTACGGTTTTTTCCGTTACTTTGCCGCCTGATACGCCTGTATTAACTGCCGAAGCCGGTGATACAAGCATTACGCTGAGCTGGGATGCCGTCACGGGCGTTGATACTTATTGGCTTTATTGGTCAACCACTTTGCCCGTTGTGCAGGATGACTCCCGCCGTTTTGAAATAGCGGCCATCGACCCTTTAATCATCAATCATGATGGCTTGAACAATGGCGAGGCTTATCATTATCTCATTCTTGCAGTGAACGAAGGCGGAGAGAGTTCGCCAGGGCTGGCCACAGCAGTACCAATGTCGATGCAAGAGCCACCCGTGCCGCCGGAAAACATCAACGTAACGTTAAATTCAAATCAGGCCGAGCTTGACTGGGAACCAGTGGAGAATGCCAGTTATAACGTTTATTGGTCCACAGCAACACCGGTCGATATTGCTGTTGATGAAATGGTGTCGGTGACCACTCCGGGCTATGTACTCCAGGAACTTTTACCGGCCACGAGTTATTATTTTGTGGTGAGCACGGTGATCAATGATGTTGAAAGTGAGCCGTCCTCGCCAGAAATAAAATTAACTGTGCCACCTGATATGCCAGAGGTCAGCGCCCGTGCGGGCAAGCAACAGGTCACCCTGACCTGGGTCGGTGTCACAGGTGCAGATGGTTATATTGTTTATTGGGCCGAGAAAGACTGGATTGAAAATACAAATACTGAGCCGTTATTAAACAACGTTATTTCTATCGACACGAATAACGATATCAATACTTATGTTCACGATAATTTGGTTAACGGTAATACTTATTATTATTTTGTGGCAGCGTATTATGAGGGTGAAGAAAGCGACGGTATGGAAGTGCGCGCAATCCCCCGGGATTATACCGTAACAAAAACGGAAGACACCGCCGATGGCAGCTGCGATGCAGATTGCTCTTTACGTGAGGCCATTATGGCTGCCAATTCCAATGCAGGAAAAGAAACGATCATTGTGCCTCCGGGAACCTATGTTTTAAGTATTCCCGGTATAAAGGAGCAGGAGGGATTAACCGGCGATCTCGATATTACTGATGACTTTATACTGCTGGGTGACGATGCAGCAACAACGATTATTGATGCCAACAA
>WFQM01000109.1 GCA_015487095.1 Gammaproteobacteria bacterium
AGTCAGTATAAATCTGGAAAATAACAAATCGGCGAATTTTTCCGCCAGGCTTTAGCTCATTAAAGGAGACCACAATGCCAATACCCGCGTATATGTCTGTTGAAGGCGTCACTCAAGGAATGATTACCGAAGGTGCACTCTCGGAAGACAGTGTCGGTAGTCTGTATCAGGAAGGTCATGAAGACCAGTTTATTGTTCAGGCCTTCGAACACAACATCATTATTCCTCGTGACCAACAAAGTGGACAACCTTCCGGGTTGCGCGTACATCAGCCTTTGAAAATCACCAAAGTGTTTGATAAATCTTCTCCACTGCTTTATCAGGCACTTGTCACGGGAGAAAGCCTCAACTGTGAAATCAGCTGGTATCGCACATCGTCCGAAGGTGCGGCAGAACACTATTTCACACAACTTCTGGAAGGTGCGGTTGTGGTCGATATAAAGTCAATCATGCCGAATTGCCAGGACCCGACCCAGGCTCATTTCACTCATCTGGAAGAAGTGTCATTCAGTTACAGCACGATCACCTGGACACATGAAATTGCCGGCACAGAAGGCTCTGATGACTGGCGCATTGGCCCGGGCGGCAGCTAGTCCATCAGATCAATGTTTTCAACCAGGTCGTGACCGGCCTGGTTGAAATATTGATTAATACGTACATCTTATAATGATAAATATAACCACTTTTCAACGTATTGCTTTTGCTGTGGCCGTACTTTTATTTGCTGCCTGTGCATCTCAGCCAGAGAAACTGGAAGTCGCTCCGGAAGAGTGGAAATTTAAAGACCGGGCCATCTATCTGGAATTCAAGGCTCCGGCAGATTTGAATGCGTATAACAGCCGACCTCATGCTTTGGCAGTTGGCATCTATCAGCTGAATGACCCCAATACATTTTCAGGTCTGGGTGCCACTCACGAAGGTGCTGTAGAACTGTTAAGAAAAGGCAAGATTGACGATACAATCGTCCATTTTACCCGCATTACCGTACAACCCGGGGAACGCAAAAGTATCGTACTGAATCGGGCTGAAACTGCCCGGTATGTCGGTATGATAAGTGGCTATTTCAAACTCAGCCCGACCCATGATGTCGGGTTATTCCCGATTCCGGTTAAAGCCAGCAAACGGGGGCTGGTTGAAAACAGTCTGGCGGCCATCAAACTCATCGCTGATGAGGCCAAAGCCAATCCCGCCGATTTATATTTAAACATCAATCTGGGGCGCGACAGCACCAAACAAATGATGATAGCAAAACCGCTGGGCAGATCTGCTATCAAAGAAAAAAAACGTAAAAAATCTGAAGAACCTGTAGACAAAACGCCATAAATTTTCGAGGGGTTACATACTGTGGATGGTTTAAAACCAATATTCTGGCATCAGGGACTATTCCTGCAACCACAACATTTTCAGCAAGCTGATTTATATCATCGTTCATTGCTGGTGCCCTATCAGCAACACCTGCAACCCCATTTTTGGGGTGTATGCAGCATGGAGCTGGTGAAAACGTCGCTTCAGCATCGTACCTGTGAAATCGAAAATGGCAGCTTCCTGTTTCAGGACGGTACCTATGTCACACTTCCTGACAATGGCATCGTTTCCAGTCGTTCTTTTGACGAGGCATGGGTTGAGACCGACAAGCCGTTCACCATTTATCTCGGATTGCGAAAACTCAATCCTCATGAAAACAATGTTACAACGGTTGATAACCTGGCTGATGCTTCCAAAATAAAAAGCCGTTATCTGACCTTGTCCAATCCCCAGGACACGAAAGACATTTATAAAGAAAGCCCTGTTGCCCATGTGAAATATCTCACCCATGTCGTGCAGATAGTCTGGGAAACCGAAAAAGATGACATGGATCAATTTTTGCTTATCCCTGTCGCTCGCGTTATTCGTGAAGGTGATGCTATTGTTTATGACAAGACCTTTAGCGCACCGGTTGTCAGCCTGAGTGCAGCACCTGAACTGTTGAGTTTGATCAAGGAAATTCGCGACGAGATCACCGGCCGTGCAATGCAACTGAGTGGTTACAACACCCCCGGCAAAGAAACCAATAAATACGACGCAACATTAATGCGTTATATTCTCGCCCTGCGTTCACTGAGCCGTTATATCCCCAGGCTTTTTCACGGCACTGAAGATGGAACCCAGCATCCCTGGCATGTCTATGGCGTATTACGGGAACTGATCGGAGAAATAAGCACGTTTACTGACAGTGTTAATATGCTGGGAGAAACAAGCTCGGGTGAACGTCTGGTACCTGCCTACAATCACTCCGAACTTGGCGAGTGTTTTCAGGCAGTACATACACTCATTTCACATCTGCTCAATCAAATTACTGTGGGGCCGCAATACCTGGTTGATATGGCGTTTGATGGCACATGCTACACAACAGCCGTACCCCCTGAATTTTTTGAGTCACGTTATGATTTTTATTTAATGGTCAGTACTCAACAACGTTTTGAGGATGCCCAACAGTCATTATTAACATCCGCCAAACTTGCCTCACGCGAGACCGTGCAAACACTGGTAGAACGATCCTTGCCGGGAGTAGGCATTATCAGCATCGCAACCCCGCCTTCAGAGCTGCCTCGCCGCCCGTCAACGGCCTATGTGCGCCTGGATGTTCATGATGAGCAATGGGCATCTATTGAACGTCATCGTGATATCGCCCTGCTGTGGGAAGATGCCCCTGAAGATGTTTCCGTTGAATTAGTGGTTGTCAGGAGATAAGAAATGCGGCTTGTTGACTGCTATATAGATACGCTTTTGTTCACCCGGGCTCTGTCTGATCGTATTGTTTCGAGTAATCCATCATATGATGAATTACACGAAACGTATTTAAAGCTTTTAAGTGATGCAGAAATTGTGGCCAACAATGCAGGGCACAATACCGATACGTTTAATGCCGGCAAGTTTGCGGTTGTTGCTTTTATTGATGAAGTCCTCTTGTGTTCATCCTGGCCAAACAAATCCGCATGGCAAAAAATGCCCCTGCAACGCAAATATTTCGACACAACCAATATTGGTGCAGAGTTTTATGATCACTTGAACAAATTAAGTAAACACGGGCCGGACAAAGAGGTCCGCGAGGTATTTTCGCTATGTCTTGGGTTGGGTTTCAAGGGAAAATATTTCAACCTTGATGATCGTCCAAAATACGAAGAAATAAAGGCCTTTAATCTGGGTGTGTTACTGCCCGATGAAGCCAAAGGCAACATCGACAAAACCATTCTTTTCCCTCTCGCCTGGGGCGAAGCAGCATTGAGTGGCAAAAGCAGTTTTATACCCAGATTGAATATTTTGCCCGCCATCATTGGTATACCACTAGGCGTCTTTTTAACGACAGTGGTCATTTATCATTTCATGATAGATAGTCAGCTTGATGCGATTATTTCAACCGTTAAATTCTAAAAAGTTGTGATTTAGTTATTATGTGGAAAAAAACGCTCAAGTTTTTAATGTGGTTAGTCATTATCGCACTGATTTCAGGCATCGTTATCGGTGTGACAATTTTGCTTGGCCGACCCACCCTGGAAGGGGTTTACGCTCTTGCCGTGATTTTTGGCATCTGGCTTCTCATTATTATTATCCGGAAATTAATCATTCGGATGCGCGCCAAAGCACAAGTTAATCGCATTCTGAACCAGGGGGCAGCCGACGAACAATCGGACCTGGGCATGAATGACTCCCAACTGTTGAAAGAACTCCGGCGCGGTTGGTCCAAAGCGGTTACCACACTTAAAAAGTCTCAACTCAAACTGAAAGGCAATCCACTTTATGTATTGCCCTGGTATATGGTCATTGGCAAACCCCGTTCAGGGAAAAGTACTGCGCTGAAAAATGCCAAACTGCTGCTGCCCGAGATTGATTTACCCAAACAGACTGAAGGTTCTACGCTCAACCTCGCCTGGTGGCTATACGAAGAAGCTATCGTTATCGATACTGCGGGTCGTTATGCCGTGCCCGATGATGAAACTCGCGACCGTAAAGAATGGTCAACGCTGCTTGGCATGCTGGCACGCCACAAGCAAAAAGAACCTATCAACGGGCTCGTGGTGGTAGTTTCTGCTGATCGTTTGCTCAATAACAATGAAGACTCCCTGATGGAAGAAGGCCGTCAGGTACGCGCCTCCGTTAATGAACTGATGGAAAAACTTGAGGTTCATGTCCCTATCTATTTGATGGTCACCAAGTGTGACCTGATTGATGGGTTTTCTGACTGGTGTGGTTATGTGCCGGAAAAATCCTTGTTACAGCCCATGGGTTTCCTCAAGGAAGAGCAAGGTGGCGACATCCATACGGTTCTGGACCAGGCGCTGGACAGCGTACTGGACCGCATGAAGGATCTTCGCTTGCTGATGCTGGAGCGCAGTCAGAATGTCGATGACTGCCTGCTCACCCTGCCCCGCAACATGGAAAAGTTACGCACCGGCCTGCATGCCTTTATCAAAGCGGCATTGAAAGAAAACCCCTATCAGGATACCCCCAAATTCCGGGGACTTTATTTCAGTTCCAGCCAACAGAATATTGCTGCGCATGATGGCAGCACAACAGCACGCGATCACGGCATGTTTTTACAACAACTGTTTACCCGGGTCATGCCTGCTGACCGCGGCCTGTTGGATACCCTGCCCAGTGCTGCACGTCTGCGTCGGGCAGCCTTGCAATACAGCCTGAGTATTGGCGGAGGCCTGACTCTGTTTGCCTTTATTGCGCTGACGGTACTGTTCACCAGTGATCACGCCCGCCTGAAAGAGATTCAATCTGTATACAGCTCGATTGATCTCCAGCAGAAAGGAATTAATGAACAGGTTTATGCTCTGAATAATCTGCGCAACCTGATCCTCGAACTGAGCAACGCGGAAGACTCGTGGGTAATTCCCTGGCCTGGCCGTTTTTCCCGGTCTGAACAACTTGAAAAACTGGTTACTGCCTACAATGAACAGTTCAGTCAACAAGTCCTTGCTACACTGGACAACCCCCTCAAAAAGACCATTGCCATGCTGGAGCCAGAGGTTACCAGTGACATGGCCGGTGGTTTGATTCGACGAATTAACCTGATCAAGACACGCATACAGGGTAACCCCGAAGTCTCGCTTGACGACAAGCCTGCTATTTCCCATGAATATCTGTTGGTCGCTAATAACAGTTTCAACCGCGATACCGCCCTGCTTTTTAATGATCTTTACATCACCTATCTTCGTCAGACGCAATCACCTGCCCGCCTTGCAGAAGAAAGTGGCGCGTTGCAGGACGCGCTCCTGCAATTGATCAAGCGCACTTATGGAGACTACAGCTGGATCATTGCATGGGCGAACAGTCAGGGCTTTGACCCTGTCACCCTTGAACAATTTTGGGCAGGTAGTCGCGACCTTGAAACCCCACCGGTTGTTGAGGCCGCCTACACCCTGCAAGGTCATGCCTTTCTGGTTGATTTTTTAATTGAGCTGGAAGCGGCCAACGATGGTGCCAGCCGTCTGGCGGATATTAAAGAAGAGTTTGAAGTCTATTACGAACGTCAATACATCATGGCCTGGCAGGAATTTGCCGAACGATTTGGTGAAGGTAAAGACAAGTTACGTGACAAAAAAGAATGGATGTTTTCCCTTGAACGAATGGCATCACTTGATAACCCCTATTTTGCTCTCATGAAACGTGTCAATGATGAGTTGAAACCATTCCCGGATGCCGCACAACAGTTTGAAGCACTGGGTATGATTACCTATTTCAACGAAATGCTTGCTTACACCAAAAAAGAAGGGGGTGGCAACAATTCAGCCCTGACAAAAATGGCACTCAAGATAGTGGGCAAGGCGGGTAAGGCAGGAAAACTCGTTGCCAAAGCCGGTAAAAAAGGCATGAAAGCCAAAAAGAAACTGGGGGGTAAAGGTGCTGCCCAGATGGCAAACGTCATCGAAGATGCCGCCAAAGCGCTGGATGAATATAAAAAGTCTTTACTGGACGTTGCATTCAGTGCTGAATCAGGTTCTCAATCTTATGCCACAACGACCGCTTTATTTAAAAACCCGGATAACCCCGGCGCCGGTGATGGTGCTGCCGCCGCTGCCTGGAAGGCTATCATTCAACTACAGCGACTCATTGGCAAACCCTTGCCCAGCACAAAAGTTTTTTGGAGTCTTTATATGGGACCACTTTATCTTGCGCGTGATTATATGCGTGAAGAAACCTCCTGCTATTTACAGGAAAAATGGCAGAATGATGTACTGGCAGGTATAGAGGGTGTCACCAAAAACAAGCTTGGCAATACGTTGATTGGCGAACAGGGACTGGTATGGAAATATGTAGAAAGTGATGGCGATCCATTTCTTGATAACCCGCCCAAAAAAGGCTATCTGGCCAAAGACCTGAACAGTAAGCGCATTCGCTGGGCTCCGGAATTTATGAACTTTATCAATGAAGCTGCCGCCGGGCGATACATTGTTGGTAGTCAATTTTCGGTCAGGCTTAACGCATTGCCCACCGGGGTAAATCAGGACGCCAACATATCGCCCTATGCAACCTTTTTAACATTGCACTGCGCCGATGGTGTGCAGGAACTGGCTAACTACAACTATCCTGGCTCCACTGAGTTCAACTGGTCACTGGAGACCTGCGGCGATACGACCCTGCAAATCGAACTGGGGCATATCACCCTGCGCAAACAATACCCGGGCCCCAAAGGGTTTGGCAAATTCCTGGATGATTTCAGGGATGGGCGGCGAATCTTCGTCGCTAAAGACTTTCCGGAAACCCAGCGAAAACTGTTGAAAAATGAAGGCGTACTCGCAGTGGATGTGAACTACGAGATTTTTGGTCAGGGACCCGTTATTCAAATGCTGGACGCAGTGCCCATGCAGGCACCTCCACGCGCCACTTATTGCTGGTAACGAACTACCATGGCAAACTCGTCACAACAAAGCGTTGAGCGCGTCAACCTTGTCTACCGTTCCGGTGACAAGAAAACCGGCATGGATGTTGAACTGCCTTTTCGCACACTGGTGCTTGGTGACTTCACCCAATCCGGGGTCTCTGAAGTCTTTGACGGACAGACACCTGTTTCCGTTACCACAGACAACATCAATGATGTGATAAAGGGTCTTGGTATTGAGCTGGTAATCGATGTCCCTGATTGTTTAATGGATGACGAATCATCTGACAATTTAACCATTACATTGCCCCTCACAGCCATTAGCGATTTCAGCCCGCAAACAATTGTTGGCAACGTCCCCTGTTTGGCGAAACTGGCGGCGTTGAGAAAACAGTTATTGTCGATACTGGAAGGTGATCTGGAAGGTGATCTGGAAGGTAAGAGAGCCACCGGGCCTGACACCCTGATGCAAAGTGATGAAGACGTTGCCGCCTTTGTTCAGCGCTATGCGCTCGATGACCAGTTCAGTCAATCGTCCCTGAGCATTCTGGTCACCGAAATTGATGAACGTCTCAGCCGTCAGATGGACACCATTCTTCATCACAAACAATTTGAGACAATGGAGTCTGTCTGGCGGGCGCTGTATTTTCTGCTCGAACGAACGCCCTTCGAAGAAAATTGTACGGTTGAAATTCTGAATATCAGCAAACAAGCCCTGCTTGAGAACTTTGAGGACGTACCTGAAACAATCCAGTCAGAACTTTATAATATTGTTTACAGCGCCGAGTTCG
>WFQM01000110.1 GCA_015487095.1 Gammaproteobacteria bacterium
CCCGTCAGCATACTGATACCTTGTCATAATGAAAGTGCCAATTTGCGTGAAACCATCTCGGTACTGCATAACCAGAATTATCCTGATTTTGAAATTATTGCAATCAATGACGGAAGCACTGACAACACGGGCGAGATACTCGATGAATTATGTCAGGCATCCTCACACTTGCGTGTTGTACACCTGAAGGAAAATCAGGGTAAAGCCATGGCGTTGAATGTCGGCTCGATGATGTCGGCCAACGAGTTCCTAATTTGTATTGACGGTGATGCATTGTTAGATGCCAATGCAACAAGCTGGATTATGCAGCACTTTATTCGCGGTCCGCATGTAGGTGCTGTAACGGGAAACCCGCGGGTACGCACTCGTTCCACACTGTTAGGCAAAATACAGGTTGGTGAATTTTCATCGATTGTCGGCCTTATTAAACGCGCACAACGTATTTATGGTCGGATATTTAGCATATCCGGTGTTGTTTCCGGGTTTCGGAAATCAGCCTTGCAAGATGCCGGATATTGGAGTGTGGATGCGATCACCGAAGATATTGACATCAGCTGGAAACTGCAATTAAAAGGCTGGGATATTCGTTTTGAACCCAATGCCTTGTGCTGGATTTTAATGCCGGAGACATTTAAAGGTCTGTGGCAACAGCGACTTCGCTGGGCTCGGGGAGGTGTCGAGGTATTTACCCGTTACTTCTCACAAATCATACACCCGCGCCAGCGCCGCTTGTGGTTATTATTGGCTGAATATTTTATCAGTATATTGTGGACTTATGCCGTTATCTCCCTGATTGTGTTATGGCCTCTGATGCAATTTATTCCATACATGGAAAACACTACAACCTTTTCACTCCTGCCTGGTCCGGCAGGCTTATTACTGGCAATGACTTGTCTGATTCAGTTTGCGGTAAGTTTTTATATCGATGGTCGTTATGAAAAAGGCCTGGGGAAAATTTATTACTGGATGGTCTGGTACCCCTTGGTTTATTGGTTGATCAACTTGATGACGCTCGCCGTAGCCGTACCGGTAACATTACTGCGAACCCGTAAAAAACGTGCTGTATGGACAAGCCCTGACAGAGGAATACAACCATGAATACACTCATCATTCAAAGCCCCCACAATCAGGGCACACTGCGCAAATATACACAAAGCTCAATGACTATGATGTTATGGGCATTATGGGTTTATTTGTTATTACCTGTACTGACCCCCTTATTGGTATACGTTAGCAATGATATTCAAATCATCAGCCAGGTTGAGCATTCACTGAGTATCAAACAATTTATTGCCATATTTCCTTTTATTGCCCTGATGATTTTAGGCAATTGGCTGTGGAGTAAATACAATACATTGCTGTATCTTCGCCATCATAAAAAAGGCCAAAAAAACAGTATTCATCAACATACATCATTAAATTATTTTGATGTTTCAGCCAAGGAGCTGGCCTGCTGGCAACAATTAAAACGGATGACCGTCAAGTTAACCGAGCAAGGTGATGTTTCTTGTGTAAAAGAACATAAGTTATTGGAAAAAGGCTATTGATCATCTATGAATGCGGGAGAAACAGGGACGTTATTACGCATTCATTTCGAACCAATAGTTTTACACTGAAAAACTGAATGTGATCAGTGCAATTCTGGGAAAACAACTTTAACATCAAGCCCCGCACCATCCAGCCCCTGGCCCAACTCAATTTTCGCCCGATGTAATTCAGCAATTCTCGACACAATTGACAACCCGAGTCCACTGCCTGGAATTTCGGGATGTTCACCCCGCTTGAATCGATCAAAAACCTGTGTCTGTAACGATTCAGGAATACCTGGACCCGAATCTTTTACACTGATCACTACACCTTCCAATTCAGTCATGACACTGACAATAATACGTCCTTTATCGGGTGTGTAACGAATCGCATTACTGACCAGATTAACAATCAAAATCCGTATCAACTCTTCATTACCAAACATGCGCAGATCAGATTCACTTTGCAAACTTATGTCAATATGCTTTATCAGTGCTGAATTAATTTTTTCACCAATAACCGCCGCACACAATTGTTTCAGATCAAAATCAGCTTTTGTTACATGCTGATTCTCATCGACACGCGCCAAAATCAATAATTGATTGACCAGTTTGGTAGAGCGCTCCACACCGGTAATCACCTGCATTATCGCCTGCTGGCGTTCTTCACTTTCTATTGATCGCATGGCTACTTGCGCCTGGGTTTTGATACCCGCCAATGGTGTGCGCAGTTCATGTGCCGCATCAGCAGTAAAACGACGCTCTTTCTCAAAAGCCTGGTGTAAACGATCAAAAAGTGAATTTAGTGCGCTAATAATTGGCTGGGTTTCTGTGGGTACACCCTCAAATGTAATCCGGTCCAGCTGATGTATTGAACGCCCGGATATAGTATCAGCCAACCTGATCAGGGGGCGCAACCCTCGGCCAATACTGATCCAAAGCAAAAGCGCAATAAAAGGTAATGCGGCCAACATAACAACGACGATGCCATGATTAATATAAGCAACCATTTCTGCACGGACATCGTGGCGCTGGGCCGTTTGAATCAGCAGATTTGTTTTTGGGTCACGGAGATTGTAGGTGTACCATACCTTGCCATCCACCTCTATTTTTTCAAAACCCGTCAGCTGCTCATTTACAGGCAATATTGAAGATGAAGGCGAACGTGTCATCAATGTGCCATCACCATGGTAAATAACAAATGATATTTTAGCTTCGTACCGGTGGACCAGTGGCAGAAAGTCATCCGTATCAATTTGTAATTGATGGGACTCCTCCAACTCATGCCTGACCAGAGAAGCCAGCAGCTTGGCATTTTGTGCCAGCTGGGCATCATAGACTTCTTCAATTTCGTGTTGAATACTGTAATAAATAAAAAAACTGATCACCACCCAGGCAAGACATACCGCACTCAGCACTAATAACAATAAA
The DNA here is from genome assembly GCA_015487095.1 of Gammaproteobacteria bacterium. Classification (GTDB taxonomy): domain Bacteria; phylum Pseudomonadota; class Gammaproteobacteria; order SZUA-152; family SZUA-152; genus SZUA-152. The sequence goes on from WFQM01000110.1 coordinate 2,958, forward strand.
CTCCGACGTATTGAGTGGGGTCTCATCAATCTGCTTTTGGAATCATGTAACCCACACCACGAATCGTCACAATAAGATCCTTACCCAGTTTTTTGCGCAAATGATGAATATGAACTTCGGTTGCATTGCTTTCCAGCGCATCATCCCAGCCGAACAGACTTTCTTCAATGCGATCTCTCGATAAAACCCGGCCGGTATTTTCCAGCAACGTTTGCAAAATTTTAAATTCCCGACCCGACAAAATAATATCTTTACCTTCTTTGCTAAGGCTATGGGAAACGGGGTCCAGTACAATATTTCGATAATTAATCAACGGTGATGATCGCCCATTGTGACGACGACCCAACGCCCTGATCCGGGCGCATAATTCATCAAGATCAAAGGGTTTCACCAGATAATCATCCGCACCACAATCAAGGCCTTTCACCCGGTCTTCAACAGTATCGCGTGCCGTCAAAATTAACACAGGAACATCATTGCCAGCCGCACGGATTTTTTTCAGCACGCTGATGCCGTCCATACGAGGCAAACCCAGATCAAGTACCACCATATCAAAACGTTCCACTTCCAGGCTGTGCAGCGCGGCTTGGCCATCCTGTAGCCAATCCGCAGCATAACCGGCCTGTTGCAGACCAGTACGAATGCCATCACCCAATTGCGGATCATCTTCAACCAATAATATGCGCATAATCTGCTGTCTTTCTGTTATTTCCACCAAATTCTGTTTCCATACCGGGAATTAATCACACCACCATAGATTTCTCTACCTGTTTTTTTAGGAGGACCACATCATAAAAAAACCAGCGATTTTACCTTATCACTTTCACGAGATCATGCCATGATTTTTTTGATTGATTGCATCCAGCATTCTGCATTTCCCAGGTTCTGCTGCCTGTCACCCGGACTACTGATTGTTTTCAATGTGAATCAAGCAAAAAACACCTGCTTTTAAAAATCATCAGGTATTAACGCAGAGGTCGCAGAGGCGCAGAGGACGCAGAGAAAAACACTAAAAACTCTGTGCCCTCTGCGTCTCTGCGTCTCTGCGACCTCTGCGTTTATGACACAGCACTTGTCAGCACCACTACAGCATAAGTTCCCAATGCACTGGAACGATTACCCAAAAGTGTAAACCTCTGGATTCCGGCTAACAACATACCGGTATGACGGTATTCTCAGTAAAAAATACTGGAAAAATGATTTGGCCCTTATTTCACATTTCCGACAAAACGCATGGATAAGTCCACTGCGCGTATATCCTTAGTAATACTACCCACTGAAATAAAATCCACACCCGTGTCAGCAATGGCACGCACACGCTCAAGATTGACGCCACCGGAAGCTTCCAGTTTGGCGTAGCCATTATTTTTTTCACGATTGAGCGCCACAGCCTTACATAAAGTCGCTAACGCCATGTTATCCAGTAGCAGTTGATCAGCCCCGGCATCCAGTGCCTGTCGCACCTCATCCAGGTTTTCCACTTCTACTTCCACTTTCAATTCTGCATGCTGTTGTCGGGCACTGGCCACAGCTGCGGCAATGGAACCGGCGGCAAGAATATGATTCTCCTTGATGAGAAAGGCATCAAATAACCCCATACGATGATTGCTGCCACCGCCACAAGTCACGGCATATTTTTGTGCTGTGCGCAGACCGGGCAAGGTTTTGCGCGTGTCGAGGATCACCGCGCCGGTACCACTGACTGCATCCACAAATTTACGGGTTTGCGTGGCCGTGGCAGAGAGTGTCTGTAAAAGATTCAGCGCGCTGCGCTCACCACTGAGTAAACTGCGTGAGTTACCCGTCAAACTGCACAGAGTTTGGTTGGTGCAAATGGTGTCCCCATCCCCGACCTGCCAATCAACAACAATGTGCGCATCCAGTTGCCGAAACACCTCATTAAACCAGGCCGTGCCACATAACACGGCATCTTCACGGCTGATCACCTGCGCAGTGGATTGAGCATCGGCGGGAATCAGTGCAGCACTGATATCACCGTTACCGATGTCTTCAATCAGCGCGGCGGCTACCACAACAGCGAAATCTCCTGGCAACTCAGGCATCACGTCGCAACACCAGCAGGCGATAGGTTTTATAACGCTCAAACACGGCCTGGGTGCGATGACCGGTGAAATATTTGTATTTTTGTTTTTTGATTTTTTTGCCAAAGAACATTTTGAACACAGCCTTGATCAGCCCCCAAATACGCGGATGGTTTTCACGCAAATAGCGATCAAGTGTCTGCCCGGCAGGCACCAGCCGTAACATCAGTGTTTCGTCCAGCAACTTGATGTTAGGACTGACCTGTCGGGTGATATCGATATCTTCCAGCAAACTGAAAGGATGCTTGCCTAGCTCGGCATAAAACTCGTGCATCTTGTGACCACCACCAAAACTTTTGTCACCGGGCTGACCATCACCCGCGTGTTCCGTTTTGAAAAAATCACAAATCACCACCAACCCGCCAGGTTTGACGATTTGCGCCAGGATGGGAAACGAAGCCGACATGGGGATGTACTGGTAACTCTCACTGAACAGTGCAGCATCGTAATAAGCACGCCGCTCGTCAATAGGGAACTGCTCGAAGGTGCTTTCAAACAAGCATGTCGATTTGTCACTGTGCGCCGCGAGACGCTGACGCACCTGCTCGGCGAGTTTGGGGGCAGGCACCAGACCATCGGCTGCAAAACCACGTTCCAGCAACTGGGCAAGAATATGGCCTGTGCCACAACCAATGTCGATGACTCTGGTTTGCTGACCGGTTTCTCCATCCTTTGCCGCAGGCAGGGCATTGATGATCTGATCGGTGTAGCGCTGCTGCGCCTCAGCCAGATTGGAAAAACCCAGCGGCAGATCATCCGTCCACAATCCGTAGTGCAGATCATCCACACCGAGGAGCTGCTGGCCCAGCACCAGCCCCAATTCCTTGCTGTTCATTTTTTTGCTTGACTGACTCACATTCGGGGTCTCACTACGGTGGCTGAATAGATACAAAAGCGGCACCATACCAGGGTGCCGAGCAACGAATATTAAAGGCTTCGTGATGACCACACAAGCTGTGCATAATTTTTGTACTCCGTCCAAGTCTATCCGTAAAACCTCCGTCTGTGTTAGAATGCCCGCCGAATTCAAGAGGGCATATTCAATGAAACAACTTTATATTCTAGCGCTGGGCACTGCCTTACTGAGTCTGGTAGCCTGCTCCGACTCTGACGATGACAAATCGTCGCAGCCAGCCGCCACCGCTCCAGCACAACAAACGCAACAGGCTCAGCAACCGAGCACAAAGCTCAGCCCCACACAACAGCAAGCCATAGATGATGCCAAGGGCATGCCCAAACAGGGCGTCGTGAAAACAATGCTGCACTCTTCAGGCTATACGTACATGGACGTGGACACCGGCAATGATAAATCTGTATGGATCGCTGCCGCCATGATGCGTATAAAAATCGGAGACACCGTGAAGTGGACCGATGCCGCTGTCATGCGCAACTTCAAAAGCTCCAGCCTACACCGGACCTTTGATGAAATCCTGTTTGTCTCCAATGCCTCTGTGGCGCAATAAACAAGCCGCAACAAAAACCAGGGGAGTCATTTCCGACTCCCCTTTTTTTATGCCCCGGATTTATACCCCAGATAAAACGTGGACTTAAGCGCTAACTGAAAACATCGTCATTCCTGCATGTTTTTAACCGGAATCCAGGAGGCTTACCCCCCGGAGAAGCGTTTCAATGCAGCGGGTGAAAATACGGGACACCATATTTTTCCACCCATACTTTTCCAGTATTTATTGATATTGACATGGGTGCGACGGGCAGCCCTTGCATCACGCGAAGACTCGCCACTCTCCAGCCGGTCAGCGGTTACAAGAATACGAAACGTGGTGGCCACCGCAACGCTGGAAACAACCTTCATGCGCGCTAGAACCTGTGCCACGGCAAGATGCTCGATAATGGGTCTGCCCAAAAGCCACACAGTGCCGGGCATAGGCCTGTGCCTCAAGACAGGCGCGCCGCATCAGGCCACAGGTGGCGACGGCATTGTGCAGCCGCGAGGTATCCAGCACGATACTCACCAGGTTTTTAAACCCGGCATCCAACGGGCCAATGGGTTCGGCCAGTGCAGCAGTGAAGTCCACTTCCGCCGAGGCCATGGAGCGTGTGCCGAGTTTGTATTTCAGGCGGCGAATATTAAAATTATTCACCTTGCCATTTACCGTGCGTGGCACGAGAAACAAACCAAGCCCCTGGGTTCCCGCTGGTGCCGTCGAAACAGCTCAGGCGTGGCAGGTTTTCATCACGATTGGAACTGATGGCCAGCCCGTCCATACTGCCAGCCGACAGACATGCAGCCTTGCTCAATAAAGGCTGATGGCGTTGATAGCCCTCCCCCAAATACATGTGCAAAACATGCTGGAAATTGGTATCGGCCTGCTCTCCTCTGTGAATTCAACAAGCATGAACCACACCGCCATTGATAGTGCTTATAACGGTAATTAGAGTCTAGTACATTGCAGACCATTGGCTGCTACACTGGCTGCAAGAACACAATATAACGCTGCGAGTCATTACCCGAATGGAGTTAATTTCCGAGATCATAAGATCCCTCCTGACGGCAGCGAATAACTATGAACCAATGCTCGTAAAATACGGGATGGTTATCATCTTTGCCGCCATCCTGGCAGAGGGTTTTGGCATGCCCACCCCAGGCCAAAGCCTGCTGATTGTGGGTGCCTTGCTGAGCACACGCGGTGAATTTGATATCCGCCTGTTACTGATGTCCGCCTGGTTTGCCGCTGTCATCGGAAATACGCTGGGTTATTTTATCGGCAGAATCGGGGGACGGAAATTACTCCTCCGTCTGCCGCTCAACCCCTCCCGACTCGAACGTATGGATACTTTTTGCCAACGTCACGGCATGCTGCTGGTCATCCTCTCACGCTTCATTGACGGGCCAAGACAACTCACCGGCATCTTTGTCGGCAGCCTGCAAATGCCGGTTATTACATTTCTCCTGGCAACCAGTCTGGGTGCCCTGCTGTGGGTAGGGTTTTGGGGACTCGGTGGCTACTACCTGGGCCAGCATATGCACATTGCTGCACAGGCTTTCAAATCCATCGCGCCCTTTACCTGGGTGGCAACGGGACTTCTGGCTCTCGCTTTGTGCATTTATCTGATCCGAAGGCATAACCACCAAAAACCCCCGTCCGAAAAACATTAAAAAATGGCGATTGTTCTATGGACACCCATAAAATAAAAATCAATTTATGGATGTCTTGGTTTTCCCTAGCCCCCCCTTTGAAAAAAGGGGGGGGCTAGGGGGATTTAAGGATCATCCAATTCAAAAATACAAACACGATAGAAACCAGAGAAGCAGTGAAACTCATCCACCTGTCGAATCACCTTGCCCTGTTTTTGCGCATACTCTTCCAACATGGCCATCAAATCCAGCTGCCAAAAACTCTCTAAAAACGGCTCCAGGCGTTGCAACACCCAACGTGTTGGTGGAAATCGCCACAGCAGATGTTTTTTGGGACAGGCACCATATTCGGTAATCACAAAACGCCCGCCAGGCCGTAGCACCCGTATCGCCTCACTGATGCTGTGTTCACGCGCATAAGGTGGAAGCTCATGCAGTAGAAAAAAGATCAGAACAGTGGCAAATACGTTATCACCATAAGCAAGGTGTTCTGCATTCATGCGCGCACAAAGCAGGCGTTTTTTATCCACATCAGACAATTTTTTGCGGGTGGCCGTTAGTTGTATATCCGCTACATCCATAAGATAAAGTTCATCATCCATTTCTTTGAGCAAAGAAGGCGTCATACTTCCATAAGCGCAAGTAAGCTGTAACATCCGCCCTTCCGGCCTCTCTTTCATACAATCATGCAAGGCCCGATGAGAGAGTGTTTTGTACTGGCCAAACAGAATGGCGTTGATGATCGGCTGATGATCAAAAAACCAGACACCCCAATGCCAGAGATAAGCCCACCAGTAGTGACGCGCCAAATAGTCCGGTGTGCTATCACGAAAACGGCACCAGACACCTGAACATGATTTTTTGTTATCACACTGCTTTGATGACATCTAATACGTCCTTAAACAACAAAATTAATGA
>WFQM01000111.1 GCA_015487095.1 Gammaproteobacteria bacterium
CCACATTTCAACAACTTGTCTACACTCGCAATGATAAAAGAAGCATTTCCGATAAATATAAATATGACTCCTGGATCGTCAATAAATTTTTGGGGGGCGATAATACATCCATTTTTCGGATAGATAAAAATCTTCTCTGGATGTTATCAGACAAAAAATATGTTGAATGTCCATTGAGTGGCTGCGGTGAAAATTTACTGGCGAAATTTAACGTAAAGCAGAATAATACGGAAGAAGAGGAAGAGCAGTTTCAGTATGATCCGGCTGAAGATACAGGATGTCGTCTCAGTCCCAGTGAAAACAAATTCACAGTCACTGAAACAGGACAAACCCGCGTTATTTCTGGTTATGAAACAAAAGAATATCGCGCAACCTGGTTGGTTGACTATAAAGATGAGAAAGGTAGAAAAGATAAAAATACTTTGAATATCGTATTTTGGAATACCACACCAACAGCAGCCATTGAGGAAGTATGGGCGATAAATGAAGAGGCAACGCGCGCATATCGCAAAGGTGTGAAGAAAGATGCCAACCCATTGTCCTTGTTGCTTCCAGACAAGCTATTTGATGCTTTGTCCGCTTTTTCCGGTGACACATCAAAACAAAATAAACAATGGAATAACTCTGTTAGCCAGAAGTTAGCAATAGCTAAAGGCTATCCGATATCCATTAAAGTTGATTGGTATCTTGATAGAAAAGCCTGCCTGGAAACACAGGCAAAGACTGAAAAGAAGAGTTTTGATTGGGCTAACCCATTGGGAGCAGCCAAAGAGTTTGCCAATAAAAAAATGCAAAGTATGTTTGCACCTAATCCCGATGAGCCGATATTTCACTATGTTTATGAAATTAACAGTGTTGCCATTCAGCCGGTGCGTGACAGCATTTTTGAAATTCCGAAAGGCTATAAGTTGGTAACCAGAGAGTAATGCCAGCCAAAATTTAGATATTCCATATATGATATAAAATATGGAAATTTGTTTGTCGTAGATTGGTGGCGGACTTGCGAATCCCAACGTGGGCGTGTTGTTGGGGTTCGCAAGCTCACCCCAACCTACAGCATGCCGATGTTCTTTCGGAATGGTGGTGGCTAACCTGGCCGAACCACAACCAGGATGATGATGACTATTAACAGGATGACTGGAAACTCGTTAAACCAGCGGTAAAAAACATGGCTTTTCTGATTGCGGTCGAGTTTGAAATCTTTTACCAGTTTGGCGCAGTAAATATGGTAGACCACCAGTATGGCGACTAATCCCAATTTGGCATGCAACCACATCTGGCTGGAATAGGCTTCCCACGCATAACCCTGTAACAGGATGAAGCCGAAAATAATGGTGAGTATGCCACCGGGGGTCATAATGCCAAAAAACAGTTTTCGCTCCATAATCTTGAAGCGTTCATTGCTGATCTGGTCATCGCTTGCAGCGTGATACACAAACAGCCGTGGCAGATAAAATAACCCGGCAAACCAGGTCACCATAAAAATAATGTGAAAACTTTTAATCCATAACATGTTTTGTTTCCGTTTGCTTGGTGATGTTGTATTTTAAATGTTGCCCCGATAATGAGCTTCAATATTTTCTCGTGTCAGTATACCAATAATGTCTGCTTTTTTATTTTTGAGCGTATTGTTTGCAGGTGTGATGTTGACACACAGGACATCAACACTTTTTTCATTCATCAAATCCTGTGCTTCCTGCAATGTGGCCTGTTGCGGGATGCTGGCTACGTTTTCACGTTGAGCGGGAATTTCCAGCAAGTCAATTTTTCCATCGAAAGGTTCCCGCTGTGTTTTGATAAATAACGCCAGGTCTGCCGCGACCAGTAAAACCGGTTTTTCATCTTTGTCATCGTCGTCGATGATGATCCATAGCGGTTGATGTTCCAATAAACTTTCTGCTGCCGCGATGCTTAATTCGCGCGGTGCATGCACAAATGAAGGGTCAAGTGCGCTGGCGACGCCGACACGGCGCAGTGATTGTGCCACCGGATCGTTGCGCATATCCAGTCCGCGTGCTTTTAACAGGGTAAGGAATACTGATTCCCGTCCAAACAAATGACTGCTGACAATGCCGGATACCACTACAGCTAACATACCGGGTAAAATGATATTCGGATTGGCGGTCAGCTCCAGCATGGCCAGCAGTGCAGCGAGCGGTGCCTGTAATGTGGCACCCATCATTGCGCCCATGCCAAGCATGGCGTAAAAACCGGGTGATGCCACCTGGCCGGGAAAAAGCATTTCGGCAAAATGGCCGAGCATGCCACCAGCAGCGGCACCAATGACCAGTGTGGGGCCAATCAGGCCGCCGGGCAATCCCATTCCGAGGCCAATGGTGGTTGCGAGCATTTTAAACAGCACAACCATAAATAGTACGCCAAGACCTATTTGTCCGAGCATGGCCTGGTTAACCGTATCGTAACCCACGCCCATAATTTCCGGCACGATTAATGCGCATAACCCGGTTAATGCCCCGGCCAGGGTCATGCGTTGCCAGATGACGATTTTGCTGCTGGTTTCAGTGATCCACTTTAGTGAAACAATAAATCCGGCCGCCAATGCGCCGATGACCAGTCCCATCAGCAGTAGATACGGCAACTCATACAATGAGGCGAGTTGTAATGTGGGTACGGAGAAGGCGGGTTCAGCGCCAAATACAAATCGGGTCAGTACTGTGGCGCTCACTGCGGCGAGAATCACAGGTGTAAAACCCGCAATGGTATATTCGAGCAGGATGACTTCCATAGCAAACACGACCCCGGCGAGGGGGGTGTTAAATGAGGCGGCAATTGAGGCAGCAGCACCGCATGCAACCAGGGTTTGAATGCTGTTATTGGGCAGATGCAGACTTTGACCCAGCAGGCTGCTGCTGGCTGCGCCCAGATGTACGCCTGGGCCTTCGCGGCCTACAGAGTGCCCGCTGACAAGGCTGATGGTAGCGCCTACAAATTGCAAAACAAGATTGCGCAGTGGCAGGTGGCTTTGGTGATAGGCCACTCGTTCCAGTACATGCACAATGCCGACCTGTATGCTGCCACCACCTGCGGTGTTGAGTGCATGAAAAATCAGTCCAATGAGTAAGCCTCCTGCGGTGGGTAATAAAAAACGCAGGGTGGTTGACAAGGCTTCATAATTTTCAGTATCACCACCGGGTAAAAAACCGGCTTGAATATATTCAATGGTGAGTCGAAATAAAATGATAACACCACCGGCGAGCAGGCCGCTGAATAAACCCAGTATGGCCAGTTGTGGCAAGGCATCGACATCGGCGAGTCGTGTACGGAAACGCTTTAACATGATGTAGGAGTTCTATCCATGTGATAATTGCTGCTTGACTCTGTTAAAGGCTTGCATTAGATTCCCATGCACTTGTTGGGCGGACCTCCGGTCCGGACAGCAGGTGCTTTATAAAAATAATCATAAAATATTCGAAGGCGGCTGCGGCCGCTTTTTTTTTGTACATTTTTTGTGCTTCTTTACATTCCCGCTTTTTTATTCATAACAACGGCAAAGCAGGATATGTTTCTTGTGTTTGCACGCTAACTACCCGGTTAACGTTTTGATAAACACTTTCGAATTACGCCGGTAGTTGTACAATGCCCGCCGTTTCATGGGCAGGGTTTTGATGTCTGCCTTTTTGAAGCCGCGTTCCAGAAACCAGTGCGAGGTTTTGGTGGATAACACAAACAATTGCTGAATGCCCTGTTGCATGGCATTTTGCTCGACGAATTGCAGCAGGGTGTTGCCGCGTGCTGCACCCCGATAGTCCGGGTGTACCGCAAGACAGGTCAGCTCGGCCATTTTGTTTTCGCTAAACGGGTTGAGTGCAACGCAGGCAATGACCATGCCATCACGCTCGACGATGGTAAAACGGTCGATTTCCATTTCGATGCGTTCGCGTGAACGGCGCACCAGTACATCGGCCTGTTCCAGCGGGCTGATTAATTCCAGAATGCCACCCACATCATCAATGTTCGCTTGACGGGTGCCTTCGTAAGCATCAGCACTGATTAACGTACCCACGCCATCGCGGGTGAACAGCTCCTGCAACAGGGCACCGTCAATTTGCCGGTTGAGAATATGCACGCGCGGAATGCCATTGAGGCACAGGTTTACCGCGCTGCTCAAAATGCGCCGTATGTTGTCGGGCAAACGCCGCCGTGAGTCGAGCAGTTGCTGTGCTGCGCTGAAGGTGAGTTCGCGGGTCAGGCGTTTGCGCGCATCCTGCAATCCTGGTCCCTCAGCCAGATAAATCACTTTGTGCGCATGCAGGGCGATGGCCGCCGAAGTGGCCACATCTTCGGCACTGAGATTAAACACTTCACCGGTGGGTGAGTACCCCAGCGGTGAGAGCAACACCACAGCATTTTGGTCGAGCTGATGATGAATGGCTTCGGCATCGATACGCCGTACCTCGCCGGTGTGCAGGTAATCCACACCGTCATGCACGCCCAGTGGACGCGCAGTCACCACATTGCCCGAGGCCACGCGAATATGCGCCCCGGCCATGGGGGAATGAGCCAGTCCCATGGAAAGCAGTGCTTCGATTTCTACGCGCACGGTACCCACAGCCTCTTTCACACAGGCCAGCGCAGTGTCATCGGTGATGCGCAAACCCTGGTGAAAGGCGCTCTTTTTTGTCTGTGCCTTGAGACGAGCTTCTATTTGCGGATAACTGCCATGTACCAGTACCAGCCGAATGCCCAGGCTGTTGAGCAGGGCAAAATCATGGATCAGTCCGGAGAAATTTTTGTCCTGCACCGCCTCTCCACCAAACACCACCACAAAGGTACGCCCGCGAAAGGCGTTGATGTAGGGTGCGGCATCGCGAAACCACGACACAAAATGTTTGTCGCTGTGTGGTTTGTGGGCGGCTGATTTTTTATTGGATGCAGTCACCAGGGACACTCCTGAAACATATTTGCTCGATTATTTTTAGCGGCGGTGTTTTCTGTCCATTGAGGTTTGCCGCTGTAAAGTTACTGTTCAGCATTGTAACCCACGCTTATCTTTATGACAGCAAAGGATATTTTGGTGGCTGGCAGGGTAATCCACGTGAATATTAGGCGTATAAAATACAGGGTTAATACTTGACTAAATTGCCTTGATAAATATCTGGGTAATTTGCTAAGGTTTGGCCTCGCATTAATTTCTGTCCGGTTACGACGCTAACAATCGGGAAAATTAGATGCGTCTACCATCAAACTTTTCGGAGGGGGAATTATTATGGAACTTAAAGCAACGCTGTTTGCGAACATACTGGCCATTGTTGTCATGGTGGGTTTTATGATTGATGCCGCCAGCATCTAAAGACGGTTTTTTAAACGGGGTGCATTGCACCCCGTTTTCCGTTCAGGTTTGGCCATATTTTCATTACGTTAAATAACTGTTCTCTTCTGTCACAATTTCTGTACGGTGACACGCTTAAACCTTCCGCCGTATTCACGGTATACTTCATCCCCAATAACAGTACCTGTTGGCCGTAACGTGCCCTGAACAACTGTAAGAAAAGAAATGCATAGTCTGGGAGAAGGTGTTTGAATTTCTGGGGTAAATTAATTGGTGGTGTGCTGGGTTACATGATGGGTGGTCTCTTCGGAGGGCTCATCGGAGTTCTGTTGGGACATCAGTTTGATCGTGGGCTGGCGAATTTCAGCGGTAATTTTTCCACAGGTTTGGGTGGTCTCAGCCATGGAGAGATTCAACGCGCTTTTTTTGAAGCCACCTTTTCCGTGATGGGACATCTGGCCAAGGCCGATGGACGGGTCTCTGAAGAAGAAATTGCCCTGGCGCGGCATGTTATGGCACGTATGGGGTTGTCCGAGCAGGCGCGTCACGAAGCCATCACACTTTTTTCCAAAGGCAAAGAAAATGATTTTGTTCTGGAGGACATGCTGACGCGTTTTCATAACGCGACACGACGCGCACGTAATCTGCAACAAATGTTTATCGAGATTCAACTGCATGCCGCTTATGCGGATGGCGAGTTGAATCCTGCCGAAAAAAAACTGCTGCTGGTTATTTGTGATGCGCTGGGATTTTCAACCACTGATTTTGATCGACTGGAGGCCATGGTACGCGCCGAGCAACACGCGGCAAAAGGTGGCAGGGTTGAACAGGTTTCGCTAGATGATGCTTACGCGATTCTCAATGTGACCCGTGAGTCCAGCGATGCCGAAGTAAAGCGTGCCTATCGCAAACTGACTAATCAGCATCATCCAGACAAACTGGTGGCCAAAGGGCTGCCGGAAGAAATGATGAAACTGGCAGAAGAAAAAACTCACGAAATTCGTGCTGCCTATGAACGGATACGCGAAGCACGAGGGACTAAATAGTGAACTTTTTGGTGTATGCACGTCATGTTTTCCTGTTTGTATTGTTGGGACTTCTTTCGGGTACGGTGTTGGCGGCAGCCGAACAGGCGAGTGGATCATTGAGCTTCGGGTATCGTGTGGATTCACTGGACTGGAATATCCGCGCCGTGAATAGTGGCCCCAATATTCTTTCCGAGCTGGAGTGGAAAGATATGGATATTTCACAGCTTCGGGGCGAATTGTCGGGCAGTAATGATGCAAACATTTATTTCCGTGGTCAGGCAAGCTACGGCTGGGTGTGGGACGGGCGGAATCGGGATTCTGATTATGCCGGAGATAACCGCAGTTCGGAGTTTTCCCGTTCGAGTAACAGTGCGGATGGTAGCCAGATGCTGGATTTGTCCGCCGGGCTGGGAATGATATTTTCTACCGGTGCAGCCGATCAATGGCAGATTGTTCCTATCGTGGGTTATTCCTGGCACTATCAGGATTTGCGTATGCGCAATGGCAATCAGCAATTGTCTGATCTGGAAAATTTACAAATTATCAGTCCAGGTGCTGTAGGAGTGGTGCCTTTGGGCCCCTTTGCCGGGCTTAATTCAACCTATGATGCAAAATGGTATGGCCCCTGGCTGGGGGCGGATATTTTTCTGGATTTGCGGGCAGGCGGTACGGCATTTGTCCGTCTGGAGGTTCATCGGGTGCGTTACTCTGCCCAGGCCAACTGGAATCTGCGTAGCGACTTTGCTCACCCGGTGAGTTTTGAGCACAGAGCCGATGGTTGGGGGCAGGTGCTGGAGCTGGGCTGGCAGAACACGTCTTCTCGTGTGCACTGGACATGGGGCGTGAGTATTGTTGTGCAGTCCTGGAGTACCGACTCTGGCATTGACAGAATTTTCTTTTCCGATGGTCGTGTTGGTATGGCCAGACTCAATGAAGTCAACTGGTCATCGAACAGCATTAATTTTATTTTGAGCAAGGATTTTGCCAACTGAGCCCATCAATACTGCTACCTTGATGAGGCGCTGGTATCGGCGTTATTTTTCACATCGGACAGGGTATGGTTTAACCAGCTGGATACCCGTTTTACCAACGTAGCCTCCAGTCCCCGAAAAAAATGATCGGCCCCGGCGATGGCGAGTTGCCGGTAACCGGCATTATCTGCCTGACTGGCTGCCCGCGCTTTGGTAGAGCCCAGCACACCGCGTAAATCCTGTGTCCCGTATAAATCCAGTACCGGTAATGTCATTTTCGCCAGGGAATCCGGCGTATGTGCCACCGTACCCGGTGCGTGACCCATGCCGATGCCCACGAAGGCGCGGACAGCCCCGCTGTCTGGTGCTTTTTGTGCCAGAAAATACGCCCCCATGGCTGCACCCAGGCTGTGTCCCACCAATACGATATTACTCAAACCTTGTTTTTTCAGGTAACGAATGGCCGCAGAAATACGCACGTTGGCCTCGGGGAATAAAGGGGGATAATCCGCAAAGTCCGCTTCGTTGGGACGTATGGGCAGCTGAATCGAGAGCGTGCTCCAGCCTGTATCAGGCAGGTTTTTTCGCAGAGGGGAAATAACATCAGGCCAGTCAGGATGTGCGCCCAGCCCATGTAGCAAGATAACCCCGCCCCGCTGCACTTTGCCGACGGCGGGGGTATACAGGGCAAAAAAGTCTTGTTGTTCAGCGGTAAGTCGTACGGGTTCGCCTACGACCAGCTGATCTTGCAGTTGCTCTGCCCAGCGTTTCTCCTTGTCGATATCCGAAGCCGCTGTTGTACCCGCTACTGCAAGCCCCAGCAGAGCCACCAGTCCCGTTTGAAATGTCAGCAAAAATGGAAAGCCAGCCCGCATGGTGCATATTCCTCTTCAAAAATGACGGTTTTTAGCCTATTGACTTCGCGCATTGAGGCCAAGTATGGCTGAAATGTCATCGCCAATAGGGTAAAGTCCCCGATCCTGACAAATTTGTCTTGTGCGGTAAATGACCGCAGAGCCAGAATATATCTTTGAAAGACTAGAATTGAGAGACCAAAACCATGCCAGATTTTAAAATAGCCCCGTCCATTTTATCCGCAGACTTCGCCCGCCTTGGCGAGGAAGTGGATAATGTGCTCAAATCCGGTGCCGATGTGGTTCACTTTGATGTCATGGACAATCACTACGTGCCCAACCTTACCATTGGTCCGCTGGTGTGTGACGCGCTGCGCAAGCATGGGGTGACTGCCGACATTGACGTGCATTTGATGGTCAAACCCGTGGACCGCATTATTCCTGACTTTGCCGCTGCCGGTGCCTCGTACATCACCTTTCATCCGGAAGCCTCCGAGCACATCGACCGTACATTGCAACTGATTCAGGGCGAAGGCTGTAAATCCGGGCTGGTGTTTAATCCGGCCACGCCGCTGGATGTGCTGAAACACGTTATCGATAAAGTGGACATTGTGTTGCTGATGTCGGTCAACCCCGGTTTTGGCGGACAAAGTTTTATTCCCGAAACACTGAATAAATTGCGCGAAGCCCGCAAAATCATTGATGCTTCCGGTCGCGATATTCGTTTGGAGATCGATGGTGGCGTGAAAGTGGATAATATCCGTGAAATCGCCGAAGCCGGTGCCGACATGTTTGTTGCCGGTTCTGCGGTGTTTGGTGCGAAGTCTGATGCTGATGCCAATACCTATGACTCCGTTATTGCTGCTTTTCGTGCGGAATTAGCCAAGGCTGCTATTTAACGCAGAGTTCACAAAGACGCAGAGGCACAGAGAATTCAAGTCATAAAAATTCTGCGTCCTCTGCGTTAATACGCAGAACAAATAAATGCTCAACAAACCCGAAATGATCCTTATCGACGTTGACGGCACTCTGGTCGATAGTGTGCCGGATCTGGCCTATTGCGTTGATGAAATGATGAAAGCGCTGGACATGCCGGTGCGTGGCGAAGCCGCCGTGCGCAACTGGGTAGGCAACGGTGTGGAACGGCTGGTACGTCGTGCGCTCATCGGCCAGCTTGATGGTGAACCGGAAGAAGCACTGTTTGAAAAGGCTTGTCCGCTGTTTCTTGATTTGTACGCCGTCAACACCAGTCAGCGCAGTTGTCTGTATCCCGGTGTGCGCGAAGGTCTGGAATATATGAAATCAGCACATTATGTGCTGGGCTGTGTGACCAACAAGGCAGCGCAGTTCACCATTCCGTTGCTCAAGGATCTTGGTATTCATGACGACTTTGCGAACATCGTCTGTGGTGATACTCTTGCCAAAAAGAAACCGGACCCATTGCCATTATTGCATTCGGCAGAGGTGTTAGGCGTCTCTCCTGAAAAATCCCTGATGCTGGGTGATTCGGTGAGTGATGTGAAAGCGGCACGCGCTGCCGGTTTTCAAATTATTTGTATGAGCTATGGTTATAATCATGGTGTGGATATTCGGGAATCAAATCCTGATGCGGTGATTGATTCCATGGTGGAATTGAAAGATCTGTTGTAGGGTTACACCCTGCAAAATACAAAAGAGTGAATATGTTTTATACCCTGCAAATCAATTGGCGAAAGGAACGATGGCGCGGCTGAAGTCGATGTCTGTGAAATGTCCTGTCTGTTTGACTTTGTAGGTGATAAACATGAATGAAGAACAATTTGCCGCCCTTGCGTCCCAAAGCAAGGCACAAAATATTAACCGCATCCCGCTGATGCGCGAAGTGCTGGCTGATCTCGATACACCGTTAAGCACCTATCTCAAGTTAGCCAATGGCCCTTATTCCTATTTGTTTGAATCCGTGCAGGGCGGTGAAAAATGGGGGCGGTATTCCATTATTGGCTTGCCCTGTCGTACCTTGCTCAAGGTATCGGGCAAACTCATCGAAGTGGAAACCGATGGCAAAATCGTTGAGTCATTGCACAGTGATGACCCGCTGACCTGGATCGAAAACTTCCAGGCCCGTTATCAGGTGGCTGAGGTAGATGATTTGCCACGTTTCACTGGTGGGCTGGTGGGTTATTTTGGTTACGACACGATTCGCTACATTGAACCGAAACTGTCCAGCTGCCCTAATCCTGACGAACTGAATACGCCGGATATTCTGTTGATGGTGTCCGAAGAAGTTGTGGTGTTCGACAACCTCAGCGGCAAGCTGTATCTCATTGTCCATGTGAACCCGGCACAGGCGGATGCTTTTGCCTCTGCTCAGCAACGCCTTGATGAACTTGAAACACGATTACGTGAAGCGACACCGCGCGCTGAGCCGCGAGCAGGTAATGAGGTTAACGAAGCCGACTTTGTTTCCGGTTTCACCGAAACCGGCTTCAAACAGGCAGTAGAAGCCGCACGGCAATACATTGTTGATGGCGACGTTATGCAAGTGGTGTTATCGCAGCGCTTATCAGTCCCTTATTCTGCGCCGCCACTGGACCTGTATCGTGCCCTGCGCAGTCTCAACCCATCGCCCTACATGTTTTATCTCGACCTGCATGACTTCCA
>WFQM01000112.1 GCA_015487095.1 Gammaproteobacteria bacterium
CATCTAATTCATTTGCCGCTGGCGGCATATATTCAGTACCACTAATAGAAACCTGCCCATCCCGAAACACACCCCATTTTAACGCCTCTTCTTTTGCAACATACTGGTGATAACGAAGTAATAGCTCTTTATTGATGGCATAACTTTCAGCCTTTATAACAGCCTTAAGCTCATTTATCGATTTCTCCTGATTCAGAATTTGCATCTGCTCAAATAATGAATAACCCGCAACTGTTGTACCTTGCAATAAAGTTTGCACCTCCACAAAACGGTATGGATTACCTTCCAGATGGATAATATCCCAAACGTATTCGGGCAACATGCGTTGCAACATAAACAATGCGGTTTTTTTATCCGTGCTTGCTTCTGGAAAACTGAACGTACCGATATCCCAATGTATAAATGCCTCAGGCATTTTTTTGCTGTGCCTCCGCCAACGCCAGCAAGGCATGCAAAGCCGATACCACCAATGTTGATCCCCCTTTGCGTCCTCTGGTAATTAACCATGGCACTTCTTTCAACTCACTCAAAGCATCTTTGGATTCTGCGGCAGAAACAAATCCTACCGGCATACCGACGATTAAAGCGGGCCGCGCTGCACCCTGTTTAATCAATGCTAATACTTCCAGCAAGGCGGTTGGTGCATTACCCACAGCAACGATACCGCCATCAAGCAAACCTTGCTTATGTGCTTTGCGCATCGCCTGCACCGCACGGGTGGTATTTTCCATTTTAGCTTGGGCAATAACATCTTCATCAGCAATAAAGTGATGAGTATGTACGCCAAAATGTGCCAGACGAGGCTTGGAAAGTCCCACACAAATCATCTCCACATCAGCCACAATCGGCGCACCGGAAACCAGCGCCTGTATACCCGCCTCAGTCGCCTTCGGATGAAAACAACCCAGACCGTTAAACTCAAAATCCGCTGTTGCATGAATCATACGACGTATGATTTGCCATTCATCTTCGCTATAGGCTTCGTGTGACCCGGCTTCGTTATCAACAATGGCAAATGAATCGTGTTCGATTTTCTGCCCTGCCTGGGTCAGCTGTTCGGTGATTACATTACTCATGCGTCTGCCTTTTCCTGGTTATGATTATGGCTATGCTCATGGTGATGGTGGTGATCCGCCTCTGCTTCCTGTCGATACAAACAACCATCACATTCCATCATGCGGCGTTCGTTATCATTTAACTCACCGCTGGCTTCAAGTACACGTTCATTAAGCAGTGCGTAGATTTCCTCTTCAAAACCAAAATACTGGCCATGAGCAAATTCAATGTGTGGATACTGAACTTTCAATCGTACGACCTGACGCTTGATGCGCTCAATCAACGTGCCGGTAAACAGGTAATATGGCAGAATCGCTATTTGCGTCATGCCCTGTTGCACATGACGCTGCACCGCCATTTCCAGGCGGGGATAAGTGATGCCGGTAAAAGCAATATCCACCAGTTCATGGTCGCTTTCTTCAAACAACCAACGGGCCATTTTGGCAATTTCGCCATTGGCAACACGGTCTGATGAACCCCGGCCCAACAGAATGACCCCAGTGCTTTTGGGGTCCGGCGCATCCATCGCCATCATCACTTTACGCAGATTGCGTTTAAGAATATTAAGAATGGGTTCAACCGCACCAAGATGACGGGCATAAATAAATTCTACCTGTGGGTGACGTTGACGCGCATCTGCAATGAAGTGTGGGATCTCCATTTTCACATGACCGGCGGCATTTAAAATCAGCGGCACCACGATCACCCGCCTCGCCCCTTCTGCCGCATTGTCCAGGCCACGATCCAGCAACACATCGGCAAACTCAATAAAGCAGGTCTCGATCAGCCATTGCGGATTTTTTTTCCGCCAGATATCGACAAAGCGATCAATCTCGCGATTGCCATCCTGGTTGCGTGAGCCGTGACCCACTAATAAAATGTTGGTTTTCATATTTGATTTCATGTTCACTTATTAGTTGAAAGACTCTGATAAAAAATGCTAAGGCTCATGGACAGTTTTGTGCGTCGCCTTACGAAACCGATGACTGAAATTTTTATCGTAAAGCTTTGATTTCTTCAGCTCAGTCCAGTCACGCGCACCAATGGTGGGACTGACAATGATCATGGCTTGGCTGTTGATTTTCTCGGCGCGACATTTTTCACGGATATCGTTAAGCGTGCCGCGAATGACTTTTTCCTCATCGGGCCAACTGGCTTTATGTACCACCAGTATCGGTGCATCCGGTGACCAACCGGCCTCCAGTAAATCGGCCTGTACTTTTTTCAACAGGGTAATAGAAAGAAACAGGCAAAGCGTACAATGATGCTGTGCCAGCTCAGGCAGTGATTCACCCTCGGGCATGGGGGTGCGGCCTTCGACCCGTGTCAGAATTACCGTCTGCGTCACTTCGGGCAGGGTCAGGCTTTCCACCCCGGCAGCGGCAGAGGCCATGGCCGATGAGACGCCAGGCACCACGCCAACTTCGATGCCCTGCTCGTCCAGTGGCTGTACCATTTCAATCAATGCGCCGTACAAACCGGGATCACCCGTTTGCAGTCGAATGACCATCTGGCCGTTTTGCGCTTTATCAATCAACCAGGCGACAATCTGCTCCAGGTCCATACCCTTGGAATCTTCAATCGCACAGTCCGGCTTGGCCCAGCGCATGGCGGCTTGTGATACCAGCGAACCGGCAAACAAAATGGCGTCGGCCTGTTCGATCAATCCCCGGCCTTTGACGGTAATCAATTCCGGGTCTCCCGGGCCTGCACCCACAAACCACACCTTGCCCATATTAATGCGCCAGCTTCTGCTGGAAAAAACCGTAAAGACCACCTAAAGCTAACCAGAATACGGCATTGGCAATAATCGTGGCGATAATAAAACGCTGTATCAAATCAGCGGGTGCCAGGGCGCTGTGTACATCAGGCAGAGGTGCGCCCACCACATGCGGCAGCAGGATTAACAAACCACCCAGTATTTTCAGCACGACACGGGGACTGAATACCAGCAGAGCCAATCCCACGGCACTACAGGCAATGGTCGCCAGCCACCAGTATTGACGTGATTGAAGATCAGCGGCTGCGGTGCCCGGCAGTTCTGGATGTAAACCCAGTGAGGGGGCAACAAAAAATATCGCATAACCCGCCAGCCCCCACAACAGGCCGGTTCGCCAGTTGAGTGTGGTGCCTCTCAGCACCGTTGCGGCTCCTATCAACAGGGCAAACCCCAGGGCGATAACTATATTGGCACCGGCAGTAAAGAGTGTACGTTGCAAACCATCCTGTGGTGCCCATGCCGAATCATCATGTGCATGATCACTTTCTGTATGTGCATGTACATGCCCACTTTCTGATGCGCCGTGTTCAACAGCCGGAGACTGCTCGTAGCTTTCGGCTTCAATAATGGCAGGGACCACCTGAAACTGTTGAATCAGGGTCAGCAGTATGCCGGCTGACAGGCTGCTCAGGGCGGCGACGGTAAACAGGTTTTTAAGCGAAACAGTCATTGTTGATAACGCCCTTAGTGGCAGGGAAAAACTACTGAATGACGGGAGTCGTGGGCAGCATTATGCAGCACACCGGTTTCGGCAAAACCGGCGATGAATAACAGCACAATGCCCACGGAAGCAGCCAGAGCAGCGGCGGTATATTTGCTGACACCAACAGCGGGCTGGGCAGTGTCTGTGGTGGGACTTGATACCGTATTGTTTAAAGGGTTATGCATGATTTTTATCCTCTTGTTTATGCGTCATTTTCAATATAAAAACAGATGTTGTTGATGTTAATAAACAACCCGTAGGGTGGGCAGGCTTTTTGCCCACGCGAATACTGACAACATTCACAATACCCGCGTGGGCACAAAAAACGTGCCCACCCTACAAAAACAGTTGTGCCGTCGCCACCGGATTCGACGGAAAATACAAATGCAGATACGAGGCATTAAGCCTCCCCTGCCGGTATACCGGCTCACC
>WFQM01000113.1 GCA_015487095.1 Gammaproteobacteria bacterium
CATCAAACGAGGATAAAGTTATGTCAAATGAAGGCTATCATGAACCAATAGATGAGCTTACAAATGCAACAAGAGATATGCATAGAGCAATCACATCATTGATGGAGGAGCTGGAAGCAGTTGATTGGTACAACCAAAGAGTTGATGCATGTAAAGATGGGGAATTAAAAGCAATACTTGCACATAATAGAGATGAAGAAAAAGAGCATGCGGCTATGCTTCTTGAATGGATTAGGCGAAAAGACTCAAGATTTGATAAAGAACTTAAAGATTATATCTTCACAGATAAACCAATTGCTCATACATAAAACATAGAACCAAAATGCTGCCCGACACTTAAAATGTGTGCTGTCTATGCCTGTGAAATTAACCCCCCAATAAGGAGTAAAACCACTCGAATGGATGTTGCTGACTAATCTTTCAGTAAAATTTTTGCAGATGGGCCTGAAAAGGTTAAGTGGTGTTGCCTGCGCTGGTGTATTGAAACATATTTCAATGTTCTAAAGTCTGGATTTAAGATCGAAAAATGTCGCTTGAGGGATGCCACCAAAAAAGCTAACCCGTATGCAACGGGTTAGCTTTTTTTACATGAACCTGAATTCAGGCGGCTTTGGGATTGTGTACATCCATTTGCGGGTAAGGAATGCTGATGCCTTTGGCGTCGAAGGCTTCTTTGACATTTTCCAGTAGACTGAAGTAAACGCCCCAGTAGTCGCCACTCTTTACCCAGGGGCGGACATTGAGGTTGACGCTGCTGTCTGCCAGTTCACCAACGGCGATCAGTGGTGCCGGGTCTTTTAAAATACGCTCATCGGCGGCCAATACCTGCTCAATGATTTTTTTGGCTTCCTTGATATTGTCGTCATAACCAATGCCGAATACCAGATCAACACGACGAGTCTCACGCGCACTTACATTGATAATCGTACCCGCATAAATCTGCCCATTAGGAATGATGACTTCACGGTTATCGCCTGTACGCATTACTGTGTTGAACACGGTAATACTTTCAATGACACCGGCTGACCCGCCTGCTTCAACAAAGTCACCGATTTTGAAGGGTTTGAAGAGGATTAACATAACTCCTGCGGCAAAGTTGCCTAGTGAGTCTTTCAGCGCCAGGCCAATGGCCAGACCGGCGGTGGCAAATACGGCAAGCACTGAGGTGGTGTCCACGCCCAGTTGATTAAGTGCAGCGATAATGACTGCAATCAGCAGGGCTGCATAAACGATGTTGCCCAGGAAGTTGCTCAGGGTTGCTTCTACTTTGGCCTTTTCAAGTACACGCTTCATGCCTTTGACAATCAGCTTTGCTACCCAGCGCCCGATGATAAAAACAATCAGGGCGGAAACAAGACTGATTGACCAAGGGATGACATATTCATTGATCATGTTGCTGTCGATACTATTTAGGACGTCCATACTGCTCTCCTATTTTTTGATTTTTTAATGTGTCCCGTGCGGCACATGCTTGTTGTGCTATGTGTGCCACACGGGTCGGTTATGGCTTTAGTTTTCCAGAATACGCAACTCTACACGTCGGTTGGCAGCGCGGCCGTCTTCAGTAGCATTGTCAGCGAGGGGGTTTTCCGGGCCATAACCTTTGGCGCTTAGCATCTTCGCTGAAATGCCTTGCGCAACCAGATAGTCACGAACAGTTTCGGCTCGTTTTTGGGAGAGGCGGACGTTGTAAGCGGCTGAACCTCTATTATCCGTATAACCGGCAACTTCAATGTTGAGGTCTGCATTGCGACGCAGGGTGGCAGCGGCTTCATCTAGCACTTCTGTGGAGTTTCCAGTTAATACCGCGGAGTTGTTGGCAAAGGTGACGCCTTTAAGAGCGATGATTTCTTTCAGCTCACAGCCTTGATTGTCGGTTTTGGCGTTCTGTGCCGTACCGGGACAGTTATCGGCGCTGTTTTTAATACCGTCATTATCATCATCCCGCTCGCAACCCTGGGCATCTACCCCGGCATTCGGAACAGTATCGGGGCAGCTGTCGGCACTGTTTTTGACGCCGTCGTTGTCACTGTCTAATTCACAGCCTTGAGCGTCAACTTTGCTGCCTTGTGCGGTATTGGGACAACTGTCGGCACTGTTTTTGATGCCATCGTTGTCACTGTCCATGTCCTGTTTGCAGCCACGAGCATCGACGGTGGTGCCTGGAACAGTATTGGGACAACTGTCAGCGCTGTTTTTGACGCCGTCTTTATCGTTGTCCAGTTCACAGCCAAGAGAATCGACGGTGGCTCCTGGAGCTGTATTGGCACAACGGTCTGCGTCATTGTCGATGCCGTCTTTATCATCATCGATAGCGGCGACGGGTGCTGGTGTGGAACTGCCTCCGAAAGGAATGGCCAGCCCGAGGCCGACTATCCAGTCACCGAAGTTATCTTCCGAGGGGATGCTGCTATCGTCATCGTTATATCGATAACGAATCTCGGTACGCAGTGCTATATCAGTGTTATCCAGATGACTCATGATGCCGACACCAATTTCAGCAATAGGATCGGTGCTGCGGTTTCCCGGCACTTTGGTGCGCAAGGCACCCAGGCCAAGTAGGCCATAAGGTGCGATACGGCTGCTGCGATCAGGGAAATACAAGGCATCGACACTCAGGCCATATTGTTTGAATTTTCCTGAGCCTGTTTCAAAATCAAGTTTGTCAGATAAGAGATTTAATTCAACATTCCAGTTTTTCGAGACCTCTTTGCCAAAGCCGAGTTGCAGGCCGATGTCATTATCTGCGGCACGATCATCGTCAGCGAAAATATAGTTGATTGACGGGCTGATATACCACCGTCCTTCGTTAGCTTCGTTTTCTCCGGCATGGGTTGCTGTGTTGATAGTCAGTACAGTGCCTAGCACGATTGTGGTTAAGCCATAACGGTTTAGCATACTTTTACTCCGTATTGTTTATGAATATGATCCGTAAATTTAAAACTGGTTTTTCAGCGCATAGTGCGCATAACGCATAATGAAATCCACAGTTTTTGATGGGGCCATTCTAATGCTATTGTTTGCTCAATGCCAAGCAAGTGGTTGTATTACCTGAATTAATTCTTGCTGTCGTTCGGGGGGCATAATCCAATTATCAATTTGCTAACACTTCCTCTGGGCGATCAGCGTCAAATGTCGGTATACTGTGACCTTCTGAGCTAGGGGTGTTTTGTACGATTTGCAATTTGCAATTGTTGTCAGTACAAAACTGAGATTAACCCTTTGAACCTGATCCGGTTTGTACCGGCGTAGGGAAGCAAGTCACGCGCCTCGTCGCTTTGCATTGCATCCCTGTCGTTTTTTTGATTGATGTTTATTTGATGTGAGGATGCACTATGAGCGCGATTCCCGAAGAGTTTCTGCAAAAAACCGCCCGATTATCTGCGGAAGTGACTCAACCCTTTCCCAATTCAACCAAGATTTATGTACAGGGCTCACGGCCTGATATCCGTGTACCTATGCGTGAGATTGCCCAGTCACCGACGCACAACCTGGATGGTAGTGAGGCAGAAAGCAATCCACCTATCATCGTTTATGACACGTCCGGGCCGTTTACGGACCCGGCGGTGACTGTGGATTTGATGAAGGGTATGCCAGAGGTGCGCAGTGCCTGGATTGACGAACGTGGCGACACGGAAACCCTCAGCGGCCCTACGTCTGAATACGGCGATCAGCGCCAAAATGACCCTGAACTGGCACAGTTGCGCTTCGAGCATATCCGTGCGCCGCGTCGTGCCAAATCGGGTGCCAATGTCAGTCAGTTGCATTATGCGCGTCAGGGCATAATTACACCGGAAATGGAATATGTGACCATTCGCGAAATGCAACGTATGGATGCATTACGCAAAGATGTCCGTTACGAAAAATTACTGCGCCAGCATGCGGGTGAAAATTTTGGCGCTAACCTGCCGCAAGAAATTACACCGGAGTTTGTACGTGATGAAATTGCTGCCGGTCGGGCGATTATTCCTGCCAATATCAATCATCCCGAACTGGAGCCGATGATCATCGGCCGCAATTTTAGGGTAAAAATCAACACTAACATCGGTAATTCTGCGGTGAGTTCCTCCATCGAAGAGGAAGTGGAAAAAATGGCGTGGTCGGCACGTTGGGGTGGCGACACGCTGATGGACCTGTCTACCGGTAAAAATATTCATGAAACCCGCGAATGGGTGCTGCGCAATTCACCCATGCCCATTGGTACCGTGCCGATTTATCAGGCGCTGGAAAAGGTTAACGGTAAGTCCGAGGATTTAACCTGGGAATTGTTCCGTGACACGCTTATCGAACAGGCCGAACAGGGTGTCGATTATTTTACGATTCATGCCGGTGTGTTATTGCGTTATGTGCCATTAACGGCAAACCGGGTCACCGGTATTGTTTCGCGCGGTGGCTCCATTATGGCTAAATGGTGTTTGGCGCATCATGAAGAAAATTTCCTGTACACACACTTTGAAGATATTTGCGAAATCATGAAAGCCTATGATGTCAGTTTCTCGTTAGGCGATGGCTTGCGTCCGGGTTCGCTGGCCGATGCCAACGACGCCGCACAGTTTGGTGAGTTGGAAACACTGGGTGAACTCACAAAAATTGCGTGGCAGCATGATGTGCAGGTGATGATTGAGGGTCCAGGCCATGTTCCCATGCAGATGATCAAAGAAAACATGGACAAGGAACTGGAAGATTGTTTTGAAGCGCCGTTTTATACGCTCGGTCCGCTGACCACGGACATTGCTCCGGGTTACGATCACATCACCTCCGGTATCGGTGCTGCACAAATCGGCTGGTATGGTTGTGCCATGCTTTGTTATGTCACGCCGAAAGAACACCTGGGTTTGCCCAATAAAGCCGATGTGCGTGAAGGCATAATCACCTACAAACTGGCGGCTCATGCTGCGGATTTGGCTAAAGGTCTGCCGGGTGCGCAGTTGCGCGACAATGCGTTATCGAAAGCACGTTTTGAGTTTCGTTGGGACGATCAGTTTAATCTTGGGCTGGACCCGGATAAAGCGCGTGCCTTTCACGATGAAACCCTGCCCAAACAATCGGCCAAAGTCGCGCATTTTTGCTCCATGTGTGGCCCACATTTCTGCTCTATGAAAATTTCACAGGAAGTGCGTGATTTTGCGGCGAAGAAAGGCGTTGGTGTAGAACTTGTGCTGGAACAAGGTATGAAAGACAAGGCACAGGAGTTTGTGGGCGCAGGCGTTGAAATTTATCAAAAGGTAAAATAGCCATGACAAATCCACAAAAGCAATGGGTAGTCTATCTTTCCGGTGAAATTCACAGCGATTGGCGTGAACGTATCCAGAGTGGTGCGCAAGCAGCAAATTTGAATGTGTTATTTGTTGCACCAGTGACCGATCATGCCAAAAGCGATGATTGCGGTGTAGCGATTCTTGGCGCAGAAGAAAACAGTTTTTGGCATGACCAAAAAGGCGCGCGTATGAATGCCATTCGTACCCGTACCTTGATTGAAAGTGCGGATATTGTAGTGGTGCGTTTTGGGGATAAATACCGTCAGTGGAATGCCGCTTTTGATGCAGGGTTTGCAGCGGCACTGGGTACGTCGATAATTACCTTGCATGACCCTGAAATAAATCACGCGCTCAAAGAGGTGGATGCTGCGGCCAATGCTGTATGCCAGACGCCGGAGCAAGTGGTGGAAATTTTGCAGTATGTTATGGCGTGCTGATGGGGGGGGAATATGAAGCGCTTTTTACTGATAATACCCGGTATTTTGATACTGGCAGCATGCAGTCTGTCACCAGAACTGTCACAAAAAAAACCGGATACAGCCAGCAAAATGCTGTTAACAGACCACTCCTTGGCGGGGAAAATATGGGATGTGAATGCTGCAACGTTTATTAACAAACAACAGCTTGCCGAACGTATTGTCAACAGTAACCATTTGATGTTGGGTGAAACGCATGACAACCGGATACATCACCAAAACCAGGCTTGGGCAATTAATGTGTTGCATGATCATCAGCGTTCCGCAATTGTCGCTTTTGAAATGATTTCGCAGCAGCAAGGCGAGGTTATTGCGGACAGAAAATATGATTCCAGCGAATCATTGATTGCGGGCCTGGATCACATTAAAACCAGTTGGGAATACCAACAGTTTTATGCTGGAATTTTTGATGTGGTCATAAAAGCGGACTACACCATATTGCCCGCCAATTTTGATCGGCAGACAATTATGCTGATTATCCGTGAAGGTGAGAATGAATTGTCACCCGAAATCAAAACCATGCTGGATGACAATGCTTTGCCCGCAGATCAGGTGGCTGCTTCACGTAAAGAAATTGAGGGCTCACATTGTGGCATGATCAATGAAAAAATGACCGAATCCATGATGTTGATGCAGCGCGCAAAGGATGCGCAAATGGCATTGGCACTTGCGGGTCAGGATGATATTGATGCGCGTGTGCTGGTGGCAGGCTCAGGTCATGTACGCAAGGATCGTGGAGTGCCGTTTTATCTGTCGCCGCAGGACCAGGAAAATAACCTGTTAGTGATTGGCTGGGTGGAAGTGCAGGAAGATGTTGCCGATGTCGAGCCCTATGCTGCACAGTGGGGCACAGATAAATTACCGTTTGATTATGTGTGGTTTACGCCACGGGTTGATCGTCCAGACCCTTGTGAGCAATTCAGGCAACATATGAAAGCCAAAAAATAACTGCGTGTGCATGCGTTCCTGAGCATTGGCTTATTTAACGATACGCTTTGCTTTCCAGTAATGCCGTGACCAGTATGCTGAATTAAGTGATGATTGCGTGACGCCTTGGGAGCTTGAGGCGTGGATGAACTTCCCGTTACTGATATATATTCCGACATGACGTTGTCTGCGACCGGTTTTGAAAAAAACCAGGTCGCCAAATTTCAGGGATTTTTTTGTGACGGCTTTGCCTGTTTTGGCAAGCTGTTTAGTGGATCGCGATGTTTTTTTATTGAATATATCGCGAAAGGTTATGTGTACAAACCCGGAGCAGTCAATGCCTGCTTTGCTGAGACCGCCCAGTTTATAGGGTGTGCTTTTCCAGGCAGAGTAGTGTTTGGATAATGCAGCTTGCTGGCGGGTCTGGTTGCCTGGTTTGCCAAAGGCGGCTGTGCTCGAAGCGTTTGTATGCTTGACGGAGGGCGAGGAGCACCCGCTCACGCCAAGCACAATGCCAAACATCAATGCGCAAAAAATAATGTGTGTCGTGTGAGATGATCGAGTCAACATGGTTTTGTGGTCAGTCGTGAGCATACATACTAATATTTCGTCTGATGGCTGTCATTATCCACTTTAATTATCTACTTTTTTTGGTGATGTTTGTCGTCGCTATCGGGTTATTCATTAGAATTAACCACCGGGAAATCATCCAGAGGGGCAGGTAAATTTATGGAATTCGATTACACCTTGATGACATCGCGTCTGCTACTGGCCTTGTTGGCGGGCGGTATTATCGGCATAGAACGCGCATTGCATGGCCGTGAAGCGGGCTTTCGTACGCATGCCCTGGTCTGTGTTTCATCGAGCCTGTTGATGGTTTTAATGGTATATCAATGGGACTTGGTACCCGCGCAATTTCTGGATACCGTGCGGGCTGATCCTTCGCGCATGGCACAGGGCATTATGACCGGTATCGGGTTTCTGGGAGCCGGGGTGATCATCAAGGAAGGCCTGACGGTGCGTGGTCTGACCACAGCAGCATCAATCTGGATGACAGCGTCCATTGGTATCGTGATTGGTATGGGGCTTTATTACCCGGCATTTCTGGCGGTGCTGATAACCGTGGTGACCTTATCGTTTTTCCGCTGGGTTGAAAATCGCCTGCCATCGCAAATATATGCCAAGTTTACGGTGCGATTTATTCGTTCAAAGCACCGTCTGGATGAAGACGCATTGCGCCAATTGATCTCCCGACATAATATTCTCGCCTTTGAATCCAGTTACACGCTGGACAATGAAGGGAAAAATTTTGAATATGAGATGACTATTCGCTCAAAAAATCAAAATGACTTCCGTCAATTGGCACAAAGCCTGATGGATATGGATGACGTGTATGAATTTAAAATTGTTCCCTGTTAGTTTTATGTGCCTTTCGGGTAAATGGAAAAAATAATGAAAGACCTCCTTGTTTCATGGCAGCCAGCCTTCGCTTTTTTGGATGATTACCCCATTGTTATGGCTGTGCTTATTTTTGCACTGGCTGTGTTGTTGGCGAATGTTGTTGTCTGGCTGGTGACCCGGGTCGTGGGTTATGTGGCCAAACGTACTCGTGTGCAGTGGGACAACAAAATTGTTGCCGTGGTTCATCGTCCGCTGTACTGGACGGTGTTGTGTATGGGGGTATTGCTGGCGTTACTGCCACTCGAA
>WFQM01000114.1 GCA_015487095.1 Gammaproteobacteria bacterium
GTTGATGATCGTGCGAACGAGAATGTGGAAGGGATTGTTTTTCTTTTTTATGATGTCACTGACTAATGATGGCCCGTGAATGTTGATTAAACCTGCCATGACAGGATCACTTTTTTTCAGGTGGGCGAGGGCGCTGCTTGTGGCTTTATCGGTCATGTTAATCCTGTATAGTGGTTGTTTCGGGTGATTTTTTGTGCCGATGATATCGGTGAGGTGGGCAATAATGGGCCCAAAATACTCTCTAAACCACGATCAGAGTATAAAAAATGAAAGTGTATTATGGAAGCTGTCATTGTGAGCGTGTAAAATTCACAGTAAACACCGTTATTAACAAAGTGGTTTCCTGCAATTGCTCTATATGCTTAAAAAAAGGGGTGCTTCATCATAGGGTGGCACCAGAGCAGTTTAGTCTTGTTGAGGGAAAGGCATTCTTATCTCTCTATCAATTTGATACAAAAGAAGCCAGCCACTATTTTTGCAAGGTGTGTGGCATTCAGCCATTTAGCAACCCTCGTGCTGCTCCAGATATGTACAGTATCAACGTGAAATGCCTGGATGATTTTGACCTGGAAAAAGAGGCCTACGAAACCATTAAATTTGATGGTAAAAACTGGGAAGAAGCGGTGAATTTATTAAATGAGCAATTAGTTCCAGGAAAGAATAATTAATATAAACCCGAAAATGAAAAAAGTATTGGTGATTGGTTACGTTTGGCCCGAGCCAGACTCATCGGCTGCGGGTCGGCATATGATGTCAATCATGCGCCTTTATAAAAAACAAGGCTGGCAAGTCGAATTTGCATCCGCCTCACAGCCAACAGAGCGTATGGTTGATTTGCTGGCTGAGGATATTTCAAGCCACCGTATTGCATTGAACTGTGATAGTTTTGATATTTATGTTTCAGACTATCAACCTGATATTGTTATGTTTGATCGTTTCATAACAGAAGAACAGTTTGGCTGGCGAGTTGAAAAAAACTGTCCCAATGCGCTTAAGGTTATCGATACTGAAGATTTGCACTGTTTACGTAACGCTCGCCATCAGGCCATTAAGGGTGATCGTGAATTTACGCAAACAGATCTTTTCAGCGATATAGCAAAGCGTGAAATAGCAGCGATATTGCGCAGTGACATTTCCCTGGTGATCTCAGATTTTGAAGTGGAATTATTGGTCAATACTTTTAAAGTGGATATCAATTTACTGCATCATTTGCCATTTATGCTTGATTTGTCTCAGTGCCCGGAAAAAACAAACCGGTTTTCCAATCGTCAACACTTTATAACCGTGGGTAATTTTCGTCATGCGCCGAATTGGGATGCTGTTTTGTGTCTGCAAAAAATATGGCCTTTGATTAAAGCGAAAATACCGGCAGCTGAATTACATATTTATGGGTCTTACCCGCCACCAAAAGCAACAGCCCTGAATAACCCGAAAACAGGTTTTTTAATCAAAGGGTGGGCGGAAAATATATTTTCTGTGATGGAAAAGTCCCGTGTTTGTCTGGCTCCACTAAGGTTTGGTGCGGGAATCAAAGGTAAGTTACTGGATGCCATGATGATGCAGACGCCAAGCATTACAACATCAATTGGCAGTGAGGGAATGCACCAGCAAGAGCCATGGCCGGGTGTCGTGGCCGTTGATTTTACAGAATTTGCAGAGGCGGCTGTCAGATTGTATAACAATGAACAAGAATGGCTGGAGGCACAAAGCAATGCGAATGCCTTATTAAAGGCGAGGTATGACGGTCGTCGGTCCGGTACACAGTTGATCGAAAAAATATCTCTGGTTGAGAAAAACCTGACACAGCATCGCCTGAATAATTTTACCGGTGGAATGCTTAAACATCACTCCATGATGAGCACTCAGTATATGTCGCAGTGGATTGCAGAGAAAAATAAAAAAACACACTCAAACTAATCTGGAAAGTGTCCAGGTTTTGGTTGTTTTTGCCAAAATTTATGATGCCAGCACATCCATGCCTTCTGCGGCCAACAGTGTTGTTAATTCAATGAGCGGCAAACCGATCAGTGCAGTGGGATCATCACCTTCCATTTTTTCAAACAGGCTGATACCCAGGCCTTCGGACTTGAAACTGCCAGCACACTGGTAAGGTTTGTCGCGTAATAAATACTGTTCGATTTGTGTTTCGCTGAGCGGACGAAATAGCACTGAAAACGGCACTACGGTGACGTGGCAATTCCCGGTTTTGCTGTTTAACAGGCACAGGCCGGTCAGAAAGTTTACCTGACGACCGCTGGCGGCCCGCAATTGTTGTATTGCTGTTTCGTGGTTACCGGGTTTGCCTAACACCTGGTTGTCCAGCACGGCCACCTGATCTGAACCGATGATTAAGGCATCAGGAAATTGTGTTGCGACGGCACGGGCCTTGGCTTCGGATAACCGGGCCACCAGTGCGTTGGGTGTTTCATTTTCCAGCGGGGTTTCATCGGTATCCGGTGCGACGGTTTCAAACGCCAATCCGAGACGTTCCAGCAGGGCGCGTCGGAAGGGAGAAGTGGAGGCGAGTACAAGCTGCATTAGAGTTATCCTGTCCATTATCCTGAATTAATCAGTTGAGCCTACTGCGAGCGTCCAAGGTGCTCTCGCTACAACTCAACTGATTAATTTAGGATTATCGTTTTAATTTGGCCGATTTTACCGCTTTTTTACGGGCTTGACAGTGAGCGGTGTGGCTGCCATATATCAGGGCAGTGTCGAAATTTGTGTGTGGAGTGAATGTGATGCCTGATTTTTCTCAAAAAATGTCAATTCGATTACCTGTGCGACCATCCGTAAAAATGGCGGCACTGGCGCTATTGCTGGTATTGGCGGGCAGTTTGCCGGGGATCAGCGAGGTTTATGCGGGTTCCTGCGCCTATCGAGAGGCGATGATGGCTTTGGAGAAAGGAAATGCAGTGCGTGGGCTGGCGTTGATGCGTATGGCGAGCCGGGATGGTGATCATCGTGCTGAACATTATTTGCGGGAGCTGGACGAGGTTGGGCCCCCTGTTTTTGTCAAGGCTCAGCGGCCGCTAACCCTGGCCGGTACTTCTCGTTACTGATCCGTTTGTTGTACCAGTGCCACGGCCTGTGGGGTGGGGGCTCCCTGCCCTAGAGTGGCGAGGGGGGTGATATTTTTAAACCAGCCGCGTTTTTTCCCTTTTTCGATGAACTCCCGGGCATCGCTGTCGCCGTTGTCGGCCGCGCGCTGTAACCACATTAGTCCTTGAGCCCGCTCCTCACTGTTTCCCTGAATGAAGTGCAAGCCCAGTAGGTATTGGCCGGAAGCATTATTTTTTTTGGCCGCTTTTTGATACCAGACCCGGGCCAGTTGCGCACTGCGCTGTGTGCCCCAGCCATTGTCGTAGGAAAGTCCCACAAACACCTGGGCTTCGGTGTCGCCCTGCGTAGCCAGAGTAGACCAGAGTGAAAATGACAAGGTGTAATTGCCCGCATTAAATGCGGCCTGACCGTCCTCCAATGTGTTCAGTTTTTCCGCTAATGCGCTATTTGATGCTATCAATAAACAGAGTAGTAATGCTGTGCAGCTTGTTTTTTTCATGATGTTTACCACCTGAATCATTCGTGAAGCACTCCCGTCCTGGGTTATTATCGTCCGTCAATCGGGCCTGCTGAAGAGTGATTCTCCTCACAATTTGCGGGTTCGGCTGTCCTGCCACTGTCCTGCCAACATGGCCCGAAATAAATTGTACCGGATATCAACCACTAAGGGTAAGCAACTTGAACACTACTTTGAATAGCATCGATAAGTTACGCGAAATTATGGTTGCCTTGCGTGATCCGGATACGGGTTGTCCGTGGGATCAGGCACAGGATTTTGCCAGTATTGTGCCGCATACGCTGGAGGAGGCCTACGAAGTGGCCGAAGCCATCGAAGCAGGGGACATGGACGAGCTGCGTGATGAGTTAGGGGATTTACTATTTCAGGTTATCTTTTATGCCCGGCTTGCCGAAGAGCAGGGACTGTTTGATTTTGAGCAGGTGGCTGCGGGTATTGTCGATAAACTGGTGCGTCGTCATCCCCATGTCTTTGCGGATGCCTCTGTGGCTACGGCTGAAGCGCAAACCCAGGCCTGGGAGGCCAGTAAGGCGCGTGAGCGGACTGAAAAGATGAAGGATGCCGGTGCGCTGGCCGGTGTTGCCGTGGCCCTGCCTGCCATGACCCGAGCAGTGAAACTGCAAAAGCGTGCGGCACGGGTGGGTTTTGACTGGCCGGAAATTGCACCGGTATTTGCCAAGGTGCAGGAAGAGCTTGAGGAGGTGCAGGCAGAAGTCGGAGAAAAGCATAACCAGGCTCGTATCGAAGAGGAAATCGGTGATTTACTGTTTGCCTGTACCAATCTGGCACGCCATGCTCATGTCGAGCCGGAAACAGCCCTGCGGCAGGCCAACCGGAAATTTGAACGGCGTTTCGCGCAAATGGAGGCGATGGCAATGGCGCAGGGCAAAGCCGTGTCGGCGCTGGATCTCGATGCATGGGAGACGCTGTGGGAAAATGTGAAAACAGGAGAGTCAAGGTAATCCATGTCCAGCCGTATAATCTCAGAACTCACCGCCCGGATTTCCCAATGTATGCGCAGAGACCAACACCGGTTTCGACAGGCAGTGAAAAACCTGCAACGCGATGCGACGGGCATTGATGCATTAGCCGCAAAAATCGCGGTCTCGATACAGCACCGGCAAACCCGGCTGGAAAATCTGCCCGCGCAGAATTACCCGGATGAGTTACCCGTTTCACAGCGGCGTGACGATATTGCGGCTGCCATTCGCGATCATCAGGTGGTGATTGTGGCGGGTGAAACCGGTTCGGGGAAA
>WFQM01000115.1 GCA_015487095.1 Gammaproteobacteria bacterium
CACTTTTAACAATATATCAAGGTACAACAATAGCCTTAATTTAATATTAAATAATTCGCAGGAAACACTCCCTCACCATTGATACTAAAATTGTAAACTTACACTTTAAAATCACTTAAAATAGCGATTTTATATTTTTAAAAAAATAATAACTTTCTCTTTACCCACTATTAATAGAACAATAAACGTACAATATGTTCTGCTAAATTATATTATCTGTAATTACACTTCTTCTTTAAAGCCCTTAAAATATTCAGTATTCCTAAAATTCTGCCTATTTCTATCTACCTATCTTGAAGTATATCGAAAAAACTCGACAAAAAAGTGCGACAAAATGTCGCGTGACATTTTGCCACTTCCCGCCTTTTTTTTTCTCCATTAACATCCGTCACAGGAATTTGGAACCAAATTGTACCGACATTCTGGCTTAACCAAATATGATGACAGGAGGTCCATGATGGCATTAATGATTACCGAAGAATGCATCAATTGTGATGTATGTGAACCGGAATGCCCCAACGAAGCAATTTCGATGGGTGATGAAATTTGTATCATTGATTCAATGTTATGTACCGAATGCGTGGGAGCCTACGACGTAACACAATGCACCAAAGTCTGTCCAGTGGATTGCATTGTGGATAATCCTTACCACAAAGAAGGGCAGGATCAATTATTTGCTAAATTTAAACGCCTCTCTGAAGAAGCCGCGTAATTTCGGATGTTGAGAGAATAGGGATAAACCGTAATGCAAACATTAAACCAAAAATTGAGCAGAGCAATAACGCTACTGCTTTTCATCTTTTCGTTTGGCGTGCTCCAAATAGCAATGGCCAACACAGTAGATGAGCCATTATTGCATCCAGCTATTCCTCTTTTGGATGAGGAAGGAAACCATGTGCGTGACAGTGGTAAGCCCTATAGTCCGAAGGTAACTTGTGGCAGTTCCAGTTGTCACGATTACGATGCGATCACTCATGCTTATCATTTCGAAATGGGGCGTGATGAAGCGCGCGATGACTTTGGCAGCAAACGTGGCCTGCCACATCTCGTCTCTCCCGGGTACTTTGGCGGTTATACCTGTATGGGTGGAAATAACCCAGAGGTGTTAGCCAAAAAACACAATGCCAGTGCCGATGACTTTGCTGATAAAGGCAGCGCGGGGTTAATTAAACGCTGTATCGGCTGTCACACCGGTGGTGGCTGGATGGAAAAGGACCGCAATGGCCGCCAATATTATAATACCGATCCAGCCAGCGTGACTGAATTCGATGGTGATTATTTTAATCGCGGCACCGATGAAAACAATCAAGACACTGATGTCAGTGTCGTATCACAATGGAACTGGAACAAAAGTGGTGTGGTGGAAGCCGACTGCATGATGTGCCACACCGACTTCAGTGCAATGAAGAAATTTGATCCGCAACTGGGTGCCAACGATGGCAGTGACAATACGGACTCAGCGTATAACCACTTTCGTGACTTGCGTAACGACTATCTCGTTAAAGAAGGTGGCTATTTTCGTTATGCTGCTACGGCAATTCTGGAATTCCTCAATCTCAAACATCCTGACGGCAGTCAGGAAGAAAAATCACTATTGATTTTTGAGCGTGAGATCAAACCGGCCAACGGGCATGGCAGTAGCGGTGGTCCTGACTATACCCTGACATTAGGGAATGATGAGTTGCCTGTCATCAACTGGAATGCTGATGCCTTTGACAGCGATGGCAAGGTACTCATCCCGATGTTGCGTTTCCCTGCAAATGACAATTGCATGTTATGCCACCGTACCAGTAATTCCCGTCGAGGTTTTTACGGTTTCGGTGAAGTCGCTTCAGCAACTTATGAAGACGGTGATGACGGCCCACTGGAAGAAGACTACAAGGATGATGTTCATAAAGGTAAAACCTGGACCGAACCTAACGGAGAAACCCGGGCAATTGAAAACTGCAATGCCTGCCATTCGCGAAATTATTTCAAAAAACCCTTTGAAAATGTGGACCTGAACGCAGACCATAATTTTCTCAAAGGCAATTCTGATATGGATGTGCGTAACGATCTCGATTATAACGCCAATGCCAAAACCTGTGAATACTGCCATAACGACGCCCCTGCCCCCGCAGAACTGGCAATTCCTTCGGGGCATGAAGATATGCTCAGTGCCCATCGTGAGATCTGGAAATCCAATGGTGATATGGCCGGTTATCCCATCAATACACTGACTAAAATCACGCAAACCCATCTCAATGTGATCGCCTGTCAGACATGCCACATTACCAATAAAAAAGACCGCCGCGGAAACGCTATTCAAATTCTGTACCGCTACCGTGCTGAAGCAGGTGGTGAACTTAAAATCGTCCCTTATAACCCACGACTGCGTTATTACTGGAAAGATCGCAACAGTGGCCGGGTACTGAACAAAACCGAACGTAACAGTGTTTTCGAGCTAAAAGAAGAAAATGGTGAACAATACGGTGCGGTGGTGGATTCTGACGGCAATGAATTGACCCGGGTGAGTGTACGCATGTCGCATGGTAGCGTACGCTTTGGTGACCCTGAGGGGTATGAGGGTTTTGTTGCACTGAAAAATGCCTATGACAGCCTGTTCATGGACAGAGGGGTCAGTAATCCTGATGCGGTACTGGTGCGGACCGAATCCAATGCATACATCATTTCGCACAATGCCCGCCCTTCTCCTTCATCGCTACAGTGTGGAGAGTGCCATAATCGCAAGCAAAGTGGTGCATTCAGTTCTCTGGTATCAACGAATGGTTTATTCGGTGAAAATAATACCAAGACCGTTGTCCAACTGCCCGACCGCCGTCTGGTGGATGAAGGTATCATAGTATTTGATTTACCTTATATGCAGATGGATGAAACCGGCAAAGTAACCGAAAGTGTGGCCGATATTCTTTATGTCACAAAAATAGACCCTTCGATGACCGCCTTGCGATCAGCAACGGCACCGGTTGCAGCGGGAGTATTAAAACGGATGTCCCTGGCAGATGGGCTTGACGCAGCAGGTCTGGACAGCAGCAACGATAATGTGACAACACACTTCACTAGTGACGAAATCTATCTTTACAAAGCCAACTACGGTAACAGCGCCGTACGTGCCGTAGCATTGATTCCCCAGGTCAATGGTCAAACTGAACTGGTATTTCCCAGTTATCGAATGCAGGTTGCCCTTGCAGACAATCATGTTGCTTCGGCAGCGGAAAATGCTGAATTAGGGGAATTGTCTTCCCGAGTTTTCTCATTGGAAGCTATCGATAAAAACAGTCATGAAGTTACCCGCTTCTCTGGCAGCCGAGTGATGGTGAAGCTTCCTTATGAAGGTACTGCAACCAATATTAATGAAATTAAAGTCATTTTTTCCAATACGGGAAGCACTACCTGGCAAGCGATTAATAACGACGACATCGTTATTGTACAACCGCACTCTGATGAAGAGGGTGTCGAAAGTGAAGGTTATGTTGCCTTCCTGACGGACCATTTCAGTCATTATGCAATTGTCAACAACACCCCCAGCATAACTCCGCCATCGCAAAACAACGGAACTCCCGACGCTAATTCCAGTTCTGGTGGCGGTGGCAGTACAAGCTACATATTGTTATTGCTACTCGGGCTGGTATGTGTGTGCATCGCATGGTTTACAAAAAATAAACCCACATTCAGGTCAAAGGTACCGAAAATATGAAACAAATACCGTGGCAAAAGCGCCATGAAAAACTACTGCCCTGGGTAGCCGGGGCTGGCTTTGCAGTCAGCCATCTTGTGATTGCCTCCAGTTGCACGCTGCCTAAAGAAGGACGTTGTTCTACCTGTGGTGGATGCGTAGTAGCACTGGCCGCTATCGTGACCTGGGCTATCTATAAAAAAAGAGAGGATAAAAGAGAAGGTACTGCATTTTACGAAAAAAATACGCAAAGTTAGATGGGTATTAAACAATCATTCTGACAGTTCTGTTGTGCCTGGAAAACGCCAGGTAAAGCGAAAGGAGAGGAATGTGGCCATTCCAAATGAGCGACGAACAACGCAGTCTGGTATTTTTCAGGTGCATACTGAAAGAGCCAGTACTCATTTCTCATCCCTCAGCGTTATAGTTCGCTCATATGGAACAACCACACCACGCTCGTGTCGCCTTGATGGATAAAATAAGGCCAACAGGACTGTCAAAATGATTGTGAACACTCTTCTAATAAATTTTTCTTTACCGCAACTCTAAAATCCGCATGAGAAATAAGCTCTTGCGGAAACCGTGAAAACCGGAGTTATACCAGCGGATTCAGATACCTGTAAGGAATGGAACACAATAACTTATATAAGTGGCGCTCTGATTTAGTTCGTATTCGTTCGTTCTGATTGAACAAAAGTGCAGGAATAGTCGTTCTATTCCGAGCTTTTGTGATTGAAGAACGGGCGAAGACGGGCTAAAGCAGAGGTGCTAATTGTATGAGTTATCGTGTTCTATTCCTAAGCATAGCTTGTGGTAAATGCCACTGAAATGCTGAACTCGCTAATATAAAACCTGGATGCTGTATTTGTGACGTACCGATGGCCGATACCAATCCTGCAAATGGGAGCAATGATATTAACAGCAAGCTCTGTTTATGCTGGAATATCAGGGCGTGTTGAAATGCGTGTTGAGCAGGATAATCGGCATTTTCAGAAAAACAGTCGTATCGAAGAACGACTGGACCTGGCTTATGACAATCCAACATCCGGTCTACGGGGTGGTCTGGCATTGGCTCTCTCCCAACATCAAGGTAAACGGGAGGAAACACTCAGTCAGTTTTATCTGGAGAAAAAACTAAATAATAAGGGTGGCTTACTGAGCCTGGGTCGCTTGCAACGTAGTGATGCATTAGGCTTCTATACTCTCGATGGCCTGTTATTCAAACGAGTTGCCGAGAGAACAATTTTAACATTTTACGGCGGCATACCAAATCGTACTGATGATTTTTACTCTATTGAAGGAAAGGCTCTTTATGGCTTTGATCTGCAAATATTCATTCCTCAATTTACACATTATGCACTAAATGGTCGAATCGGTTGGCAGCGCCTTAAACAACAGCATACCAGTAATCGTCTGAATATTGGTTGGCGAGGCGTACATCAACAAACACCCACATTGTTTTTCCCTTCCTCATTTTCATTGACAGGCCATTATCTTGTTAATGAAAAAATTTGGGAAAATATTCAACTCAGTGCCTACAAAGATTTCAAAAACAACACACAACCGGAACGATTAAGAATAGATTACGAAACCTTTGAACCAGGAAAAGATAAACTCACTTTCAAAGACCGTTTTTATTCTCTCTATACTCGTGGTCGCCAATCACAGTTCAAGGTCGGGTATCAATTT
Organism: Gammaproteobacteria bacterium; assembly: GCA_015487095.1. Taxonomy (GTDB): domain Bacteria; phylum Pseudomonadota; class Gammaproteobacteria; order SZUA-152; family SZUA-152; genus SZUA-152. Next base: position 5,366 of record WFQM01000115.1, read on the forward strand.
AAACACGGACGCCGAAATACTTGGGCTTTGAGTGGACGACGCATTGCGCGTGAGTTTGGTGGGAATGGTTATGCTGCTGTAGCAACAATGGACTATCACAGTCATCGGGGATGGTTACTAACAACACAACTTGATCAGTTAGCATTGTCCAATGAGCATATTAACCGCATTTATACAGAGGTTAAAAAATCGCTTTCATCCAGAATACGAGGCACTCTGAGCGGGGTATTACAACAGCAAAAAAGCCGATTAATGGGTAATGCTCACAGTATGGGTATCGAAGTTCAACTAGAGTCCCGTATCAAATCCAAAATATTACCGTCACCACTCTGGCTTTCCGCCCAGGCCAGCACGATCCGAAACAGTCGATTAGCCAATGAATATCGCATTGCTTTACGCCTGAGTTACCGTTTTGATGATCGAACACAGGCACTCTTCTAATGTCAATCTCGCTGAAATGGTTTCTATGGCTGCTTATTCTTATTGCACCCTTTTCTTTTGCCAAGGATAAAAGTGATTCCCCTGTTTTTGAAGAAACAGAGAAACCAATCTCTCAAGAGAAAAAAGAAACCTGGTGGGGAAAAAGAAACAAACGCCCTGACCTCTATTACCCTCACAATGTACACATGGATGTGATGGAAAAAGAAGGTGACAGTTGTTTGCTGTGCCACCCGTTTACCGCTAATAAAATCACTGATCTTGAACAACTCAAAAAACTCACGGTCATCGCCAATGAGCCATTGGAAGCAATATGTCATGAATGCCATGTTGTAAAACTGACTGCGCCATGGCGTTGTGAGCTTTGTCATTCCAGCCCTGACACTATCTGGCCTAATGATCATAACTTTAATTATCTCACTCACCATGGTGAAGATGCACGCCAGGATGAAGGTCAATGTCGCCAGTGCCATATTGATATCTCTTTTTGCAGCGACTGCCACTTTCGCCGCGACCCGATACAGCGCCGCGTCCACACTTTAGGTTATCGTACAGCACATGGCATTGATGCGCGGATGAACACCGCGTCCTGTAGCCGTTGCCACAATGCACATTATTGTAGTGATTGTCATCGGGAGCGCCGTTGATGAAAAATAATATGATGATCCCAGTGTTAATCATAATCACGTTATTGTCGGCCTGCGGTGTTAATGATGGCGAAAATGGTGAGGTGTCAGTGGAAAGCGGTAATCTGATTTTAACCGCATCACATGGTGGAAAAGGTGCAGCATGGCGTCTACCCGACTGTTCCGCCTGCCATGCCATAACGGCAATTCATGCAAAAGCTGGACAGATTCGCCATATTGTTCGTGAAAAAGGATATACCACTTGTACCGGATGTCACGGACGTAATGGCAGCAACGAAAGTGAGCCACGACAATGTGTTATATGTCACAACAATAATGACCTTCCCCACACCCCCAGGCTACAGGGAAAACATGCTCATACATTTACAGCGGGAGAAACAACATTATTAAATGATGCTCAATGTGTAGATTGCCATGTTGCTTCGAATATGGATGGCCTGTTTGAATTGAATCGTGACCTCACTGGTTATGCCGATAAAACACAAACAATATCGGACTACAACTCCATTTCTGACTTTTGTCTGCGTTGCCACAACCGGGATCATCAACAAACAGGATTTGAAATTATCGGTGATCGTTTTGATGATCCCTTGATTGCCGTGGAAGATGCTTTTTATTTTATCGACCAACATGGAGCAGTGGATGGTACCGGTTTACGCACCTATGCCGGTCTACGCCCAGGTTATGAATATCGCACCGTGGTAGCGTGTACAGATTGCCATGCCATGCATGGTACTGATAACACCCAATTGATTATCGATAATTCACTTAAAGGTGCCACCCTGCTGGATAAATCCATTCGTGAAACTGCACATCGCGTCACCATAAAGAACGGGGACTATTCACAACTTTGTGTGCTTTGCCATCAAATGAAAGTAATACTGGATGATGGCGACCTGGAAACCGGCAACGGTTTGTCAGGTGTTCATGAAGTGGGCAGTGATTGCCGTACTTGTCATACCCACGGTGAAGCAGTACAGGCAGGACTATGAAATATATTTCATTATTCATCATTTTTTTGATCCCTCATGTCGTTAACGGAAAGGAAGAACAAAAAATCGAAATGCCACCACTACACCATGTGGCCAAAGTAAAACCACCTGAAGACATGAAATTACCGAAGGAGTTCCCCCTCAATGATGCGGGTCAAATAGATTGCAAAACCTGTCACGGTATCAAGGATATCGAAAAAACCCCCGTCAACAAGGTCAATAAAAAAGCGGATAACTTTCATCGTGGCGGTCCTTATAAGCAGTTAACTGAATTTTGTGCCAATTGCCATAAAAAGAAAGACTACAAACGCCCCAACATCCACAAGCTACTTGATGAAAAAGGTGAATTTGATAAAAAAGATTGCGAATATTGCCACAAAGAAGCGCCTGACCTTAAAAAAGAAATCAAACGTGAAAACCTGGAATTCCGCCTTCCACCGCAAAAAATCTGTTTTGGTTGCCATCTGAAAACACCGCATCTTAATGCCCTTAACCACCAGGTAAAACCTGATAAAAAAATGCGCAAACGTATGCGCGAAGCAGAGAAAAAACTAGGGATCATTTTACCATTGGACAAGGAAGGAAAAGTGATGTGCGCTACCTGCCACGCACCTCATCAGCCCGGCGTTATTGACAAAAAAAAACCGGCAGGAAAACAGGTTTCTGACACCGACCTTGATGAGGGGGTGAGTTATGTCAAACATTCCTGGAATCGTGTATTCCAGTCCGATAAAAAAGCACGGCTGGAAAAACTGTCGCAGGAAAGTGGTGCAGTTTATTCCCTGGGTTATGAGCGCATTAAAACCGAAGTATTGTTGCGTCTTCCCGCCAAGGACGGTGCCTTATGTCAGGCCTGTCATACCTTTGAAAAATAAGCCCTAAAGAACAAAGGAGCGATAAATGATAAAAGCAATAGAGGCAATAAAAGCAATTCCCAACCCACAAAAATACCGCTATGCAGTAATAATGGCTTCCTGCACATTATTTTTTTCACCTTTCCTGTTTCTGCCCGGGCTAGTGGATAACCCGGATCTTTGTGGCAAAGTATGCATACGTCGATTTTATCTCTTTTTTCCTGGCATGAGCCCAGCGGATGTCAGTGGTAAAATGCAGGTAGCAGCAATTGGCGTCTATATACTCTCACTTATACTGATTACCACCTTTTTCTTTGGGCGCATGTGGTGTGGCTATATCTGCCCAGTGGGTGGGTTACCGGAACTGGTCAGTCGCACCTTCAGTGATAAATGGAAAATCGAATACCGTGCCCTGCCGCAGGTACCCATTCGGTATGGTTATTTTTCTGTCTACTTGGCGTTAATGCCAATGCTGGGTATTAGCGCTTGCACCTTGTGTAATTTCATCACTATTCCACGTATTTTTGACGCCTTTAGTGGTAATCCCAAAGGACTGGCCTTTGCTCTCTCAGCAGTGGGTCTGGTTAATCTGGCATTATTGTTCCTGCTCGGCTTTTTCGCCACGAAAGGGCGTGCCTATTGTCAGTTTCTCTGCCCGGTTGGCGCACTTGATGGTCTGGTCAACCGACTGGGAGCCAAACTGCGCTTCACCCGCCGTATTCGTGTTGAGCGCAACCGCTGTACCGGCTGTAACATTTGCGCCCGTAACTGTATGACCGGTTCTATTAAAATGGTAGACCGTATCGCAGTGGTAGATCAACTCTCCTGTATGTCGTGTCATGAGTGTGTCGATGTTTGTGACTGGGGAGCAATCGACTGGCGTGCAGCACCGCTGGATGAAGACCCAAAACGTAAAAAGAAAGGTGTTGATTTTCATCCTCAACCACAATGGCAAGCAGTTTATGTCTCTCCACCGTTATCGAAAAATAAATAATATGCCATTGAAACATTTTTTATTCGTGATTGTATTGTTTATCAGCTTCATTCAAACGGTCAATGCCGCACAGCGTCACCCGGACCCTGATGGTTGTTTTTCATGTCATGCATTAGAGGGTCTTGACTATATCGACAAAAATGGTGTATTGCGCAGCGCCTCTATTGATAAACAACACTATTACAGTGCTCTGCATGGCAGTGTACCCTGCAAGGATTGCCATCGCAGGATTCGGGAATATCCCCATAAAGTGGAAAACGGCGAAGTGGACTGTGCTAATTCATGCCATGTAGAAGAACCTTCAGAAGGCGAGCCATATACCCACAAGGCTGTTGTTAAAGAATACAAGGATTCAGTGCATGGCAATGGATGGTATAAAGGATTGACTGGCGGAAATCGCTTCAGAGAAGCAAAAGAAGCACCGGTTGCCTCTTGTCGTTTCTGTCATGGTAATGAATTATATATCCGCGAAGCAGAATTACCGAAATTCAAAGAAGCATTTGATCACCTGGACAGTGAATGCGGAAGCTGCCATCAGGGTGAAATATGGCTCGGCCAGTTTGGCGGCCATATCCTGCGCCGTTTTATTGGTTCCCGCTGGAATAAAAATGATCACAATAAAATGTGTAATGGTTGTCACGCAGACCATGAACGGATGGCCAAGGTTGAGCAAAAAAATGAAAAAACGGGAAAAAAAGAAAAAACCGGGCCGCGTTTTATACTGGCCAGTGACAGTTATGCAACCACATTGCACGGGCGCTTACTGGAAACCAATGTAATGCAGGGAGCTTCCTGTATTGACTGTCATGCCCCCAAGGGATTTCGTCACGGTGTATTGCGTGATGAAAAGAGTGATGCCTCCACACATACCGACAATCTGGCTGAAACCTGCGCACAAAGTGACTGCCATGCTTATGCCACCCACCCCTTAAATCATCGCTTTGTCAAAACCGATCTTCATGACATCGACATGATACCGGTGAACAACAGCATTGTGCCACGGGATCAATCTCGACTGGAGTCAGGCTGGGTCAAAGCATTGATCGCGTTGTCACCCATTATAGTGATATTAGGAGGTGGCAGCTTGTTATGGTGGTTATTTGGCGGCAAGAAAAAAAGCGTTACCTTTTCCATACTCGGCGGTGATGCTTTTCAGGAAAAGATGATTGGCCGTAAACCGAAAAGCAAAGTTAAAAAGAAAGTACATCAAAAGAAAAAACCCACAGCCACTTTAACCCGAAAAGAGGCTGAAGATGAATAAGCAATATAAAATACACCCAGTATTCATGATAACTTTACTGTTAATATTTATGCCCTACTCCGCTATGGCAAAACCACTTTATCAATTACATGTAGAGCAAGCAGAAATTAGCGATCAGGATTTGAAAAAATCGTTAAAACAGGTAAAGAAGCATAAAAAAATCAAGATTATTGATAATCTCCCTGTGCCCCCCTTCCATAAACGGACGACACAACAAACAACCCAAAAACAACCCTTTTGTCTGACTTGTCATTTGGCATTACCACATCGCAATGATGAACGCAGTCGCACCTTTATGAATATGCACAGTCGTTATATTGCCTGTGAAACCTGCCATTTCCGCCCAGAAACAGTAACAATGACACATAGCTGGCTGGCTTATGATGGTATTGATGCAGGAAATGTACTTTCACCCCGGCGTACATTAGGAAATATAGTTGAAAAACCTCCCGAGACAGAACAAAAACATAAAGCACAATTCAAAAAACAAGTACCATTGGCACCACAACCTGGCGCACGCATCGCTCCCTTTTATAAAAATACTCCGGTATTGTTGTTTAAAGAAACCCCCTTTGCACAAAAGATAAAAATGGAATGGAAAGATGCCAGCGAAAATCAACGTGCCGATATCAAGGCAAGACTTCATGCACCACTAAAAAAGAAAGGACCAGCTTGTAATAAATGCCATGGTAAAAATAAAACGCTACTGGACCTTGAAACACTAGGAGCAACACCGGCGCAACTCAAAAAAATTCAAAATAATACCATTGTCCGTTTTTTTGAACGTTTCAAAAAAAAGGATGATCGCATCCGTATTAACAAGTTACTGCAATGAAACACTATTTTCTCCTGTTAATTATTTTAGTCATTCTTCCCATCAATATTTATGCAGGATTGTTGGCTGAAAAAACAATGCAATTTGAAAGTGACCTTGACCAACCATCCGATATTGCTGTAGATAACGATGGGCGGGTTTATGTGCTGGATGGTGTGAACAACCGTGTCGTAGTTTATCACCCAAAAGGTAAAAAAGACTTCATCTTTGATGGTAATAAAAACAGTTTAAAAAAACCGATGGGCATTACTATTGCAGATGGACGGGTTTATATCGCTGATAGTGGACTTCACAGGGTTGCGGTGTTTAATCTGCAAGGGAAATTCCTGAAATCGCTGGCATTGACGGGTGAACTTCCACCAGAACCCATCGCGCTTGCGGTAACAGAAGGTGTCGTAACCTGGAGTGATCGTCGCAATCATAGAGTTTGCCGTACCGCTGTTGACACAGGAAAAACCCTGACCTGCTGGGGAAAGCGTGGCGAATCCAAAGGTGATTTCCAGTTTCCATTTCAACTGAAATTCGACCGTGATGATTATCTGCATGTAGTGGATGTACTCAATGGTCGGGTACAGGTTTTTAACCATCAGGGGCGTCATTTCAGTCAGATAGGACGTTTTGGACTGGAGGTGGGCGAACTTTATCGCCCCAACGGTCTGGCTTTATATAGTGATAATTATTTGTTGGTCAGCGATGCCTATCGCGGCACAGTGTCAGTTTTTCAGAACAATCGTAGCATTGGATTGTTGCTCGATACTGAAAAAAAACCATTACGGTTTTCCGCACCAACAGGGTTGACGATATGGCAGGATCACCTCTATGTGGTGGATGCACTTAACAACCGTGTTGAAGTCTTTCGCCTACACAAATATGAAACCGACCCCTTATCCATGATAAATAACACCCGCGCAGATTTATCACAGAAAAACTGTGCTATCTGTCATCTCGCCTGGGCACCAGATTACAGCACCGGTGAAGGAGAACAGGATGGTGTGCCCCCCGTTGCTACAGAACGTATGTGTTACAGCTGCCACCACGGTGCAGTGTTGGACTCCCGGCAAGCTATTGGCCGGGGTGAGCAACACCCTGACATTCATCATCAACGCAAGGAAGTCAAAAACAAAAAACCAGCTTCGGAGAAAAAAGAGAAAATCCCAAAAGCATTCCCACTATTGGAAAGTCTTACGACACTGCGCGGTAAAAAGAGGCAGCTCTCCTGTGGCTCCTGTCATACACCTCACACAAAGAATATTGATAAGGCTGATACACTTTACAGCCAACATAAAAACCCATGGCTTCGGGTACTGAATAACGATGGCGACTTGTGCCAGCAATGCCATGAATCAAAGCTCGATGACGTGCGGAATACACAAAAGCCAATAAATGGTACTAATCACCCGGTAGGCATTTATCTTAAAACTCCACCGGAAAATCAAACAAAAAATTATGC
>WFQM01000116.1 GCA_015487095.1 Gammaproteobacteria bacterium
AATCCTGGCCCACAGTCTTTTGATGAGGAACAGGCATATACCATCGACATCACCGCTCGGCCGGGAACCCGGGTCTTTGTCAGTGGCATGCCCCCCGGAATGCACTGGGATGAAGTCAATCGCCGTTTCGATTTTCGCCCGGACTTTATCCAGGGAGGGAAATCATGGCAGATAACCATGGAAGCCGTAGACGGTGTTGAAACCGCTATTGAGAAATTTACAGTGACAATTAACGATACCATCCAGCCTCCCCGGCCTGAGTTCGTCAGCTCAGAAGAGATTTCGGGATTGACCAAAGCCGAGGGAGTCATCAAATATTCCGTCATTCAGACCACCGATGATTTTTTGGATAGTCCCGGCCATGCCGGCCGTCAGTTCAAGGCGAACCTGACCATACCAAAACAGGCCAGCGCCACGAATCAGATGGCCGTCAGAATTGACCTGCATGGTAGTGGTGGTAGCCCCGGCACGGTGGGGAAGAATGGACTCTTCGGCGTTGCCCCTCATGACCCCGTAGACAACTGGTGGTCAGGTTACAATGATCAGATGCCCCTTGAGTCTGGTCAAACGATAAACGCAGGTACCATACCAAATTACACACAGCGCAGAGTCATGCACCTGCTCTCTTACCTAATAAATGGATGCCCCAGCCTGGTAACCGAAGGGGTAAACGCATGCCCCGGTGCCGATCCTGAACGTATTTCGGTCTTTGGCCAGTCGATGGGCGGGACTGGTAGCCTTTTCCTGGCGATCAATTATGGTTACCACTTTGCAGAGGCAGGCAGTCGTATTGGTGGAACCACGCCCCATTTTTTAAGTCCTGGGCATCAGGCTCAAGTGACCTCTTTTTGGGGTGAAAAAAACTCCGGATTGCCCAGCGATAAAGGCACAAATGTCTGGGAATTGTACGATGCCAGTCGTGCTGCACTCTACAATAAAGACTTCCGTAACCTGCATTTTAGTACGATCAGTGGGAAAAACGATCCTCTCATCAACTTTCACGCCATGGTGGGGCTCAGCCCGGTGACGGGTACATCCTTCCTTACAGCACTACAAGAGGAAGGTATTGGACATCTCAGTGTTTGGGATCAACGAGCTCACGGCACTAACGATCCGGCGCTTAGCGGGGTCTGGTGGAATCCGCTGGATCCGCTGGACGAAATTACTTTCCTGAGCCGTAATTTGGCATTCCCCGCCTTCTCAAATTGCTCAGCAGATGATGATGCTGGAGAACCGAATGGCGGGGGGGGGTATACAGGTGCCTTGCGAGGTAGCAAGAATCGTTACCAGCGATGGGATAGCGCAAACATCATCGATACACGCGACCAGTTAAGCATGCCAATCAAAGTGGATATCGATACCACGGGCACCCCTCCTGCTGCGGGTTACCCACCAAAGGGGAATAGCTATTTCGGACAACTCCCAATCACAACTGACGTGACAATACGTCGTATTCAGCAATTCCAGATGCTGCCAGGGGAGGCCATTAACTGGAGTTATAACGGAAAAGCGGGAACAGTCTCCGCTAATGATGACGGTTCAGTAACCGTGAAAAACCTGGAAATGACATCAGATTTTAAACCTCTTGTTTTTACCCGGCCCTGACAAATCACTGATCGCCACATGATAAAAAACATACACATAACTGCTCGACCTGATTTTTTAAATACAGATCAAGAACTGATTTTGCGAAAAATTGATTTTAGACGAAAGGGTTACCCCAAACTCTAATTTATTACTGAGTATTTAACGCAAAGTTCGCGAAGACCGAGACGCAAAAGCGCAAAGAAAAACAGTGTAACTTTGCGCTCTTTGCGTTTGTAACATTTGACTAGGGCTGGTGGGCCAGTTACCAACTGGCTGATATTGTCAGATTCGGAATTACTACAGTGTTCGCAGAAAAACACAACATGCGCATGACTTCAGAGCGAAAGCCGCCTTTCATTTTCGCGAAAACCCCTTTTTATTGATGCGTAACCTGAATGGTTTAATTCTTTTTACTGGTTGTATTTCTACCGCAGTAGAAACAGCTGCCCAGTTACTTTTTTCAAATGCCTTTCGTGATGAATGATTAGAATGCCAGACTCGCGCAAAAAGTGTAACAAACCCTCGTTCGATCATAACATCAGTAGAATATCGAATCAGCATAGGCGCAACCCCCTTCCCTCTCATATCCGGTAGAGTATAGACCTGAACAAGCTTCGCCTCTTTTTCTTTTAAGGGCCAGAAGTTTCGTGTCAAATATCTGTCCCCATACCAATACACACAAAGTGCCACAATACGCTCACCAACAATACAGGCAAAAATATAAGAGCCCTCTCCGCCATACCATCCTTGCTCACAAATAAGCGCATCATCACTATTCATGACATCTTCCCTGGTTATCAGGCGGATTTCATAACTCTCTTGAGACTTGTTCGCACTTTTTGAGACACCATCGAACTTATAGATAACAAAAACACTATAATTCAGGGTTGCATGAACAATATTCTTTACAGTCTTAATCAGCGAATTAATCATATAAGCTATATCGCAATCATTTATTACTTCCAAATCGGACAAGTTTTATTATTTTGGATTTTAGATTTACCCGCTCTAAAAAATTCCCAAGCGTTTTAGACAGCACATTTACCGCATTATGACTTTGCACTAACAGCCATGCCCTGATGCTTTTAGGGAATATATAAACATTGCCGCACAACAAACTCCCCGTCGAATATAAACGCTTGTGCTCTGATTGCCCCTCAGTAAAATCAAAATACCGGAATTTTTTTTCGGCCAGAATATCTTCAAATGCACACCAATGAAGAATAGTGCCGACGGACCATTTAATATATTCCGGGTCATAACCCAAATACTGGTATAACAAAACTTCATCCTGAACAGGACAATACATATAAGCAACAGGTTTATCGCCATCAAATAATAGATAACCTCTAACCCTGTCATCTTTAGCCAAATTAGCTATTGTTTTCTGAAACTGTTCTGTATCCGGCAAGCCGGAATCCAATAATTTTTCCTGATAACTTTTACTCGATACTTCACGAGCACCACGATAAAATTCAGCCAATTCATCAACTGTCCGATAACTCCGCCAATTCATGCTTCCATTACACTTAGCAGTAAATTTTTTTATTTTTCTTCTGATCGTAGACCGGGTTTTGGATGAGAACTTTGCCGTATACTCCTCAAAGGTTTGCTGTAAATCAATATAATATCTGCTGAATTGATCAGCGACATAATATATATATCCATCCTCTACCCTATAAACAGGCTGTATAGAGGGAAGAGGAATGGATCGCATAAGATAGCCTTTTTCCTTACCCACTAACTTTACATCAGGAAATGGAATGCCTTCAGGGGGACTGCTTTCAGAAATAATATTGAATCGCAGAATCTTTAACGCAATATTACGCTTGAATAACGTCAAGTCACTCAGCATATATTTGAATGGTACCTCTCCTGTTATCCACTCATTTTTCATGCATACCTACTCCATGCCTGTTCTAAAACTCTTAACCCTGTTGCCCATACCGGAGACCTTAACGGTAAAGGCTGCTCCGACAACTTATCAACAGAAAAACCTGAAAACCCTTCAACACTGAAACAATCTTTATTTTTGTCCAGGAATGCGCATAATTTTCGAAACCGCTTTATGATAACGGGATTGGGCCGGGTACATGATTTATCCAGTAATTCAAAGCTGTGGGACAGGATAACAACTTCCTTCCTGCCTTCTTCAAGGCTTTTCCACAATATACCTTCCAGTTCGCTTGAGGAACATGCGCATAGCTGGGTATGCCGCAAATGATCTCGCCAATCATAAAAAACCGTCATTGGTGCTTCATAGACTCCGTCATAAACAAGGGGCTCTGTCACGATATGACCCGGCATTAAACCACTATCAAGCCCCATTAGTGTTGCGTTATAGCTACTGTCAACACGAATACCAATCTCGCGAAGTGCCGACAGTGTATGGATATTGAAACCAAAACTGCCTGCTCTAAATGCATTTATATCCGCCGCCCCTGCTTGATTCAGCAGATTTTTTCCTGCCTCAACGAGAATTTTTTGCTCATCAGGCAGGAAATGTCTGAGATGTTGGCGCTTCTCGGTAACATTTGGTATCAGTGGATTTTTTGCTTCATCAACCCACTCAGTATGTAAATGAAGTTCTACCGGTTGATTTGCTTCCATTATCAACCCTGTTATTTCGGAAAGGGGGTCCGAGCCAAACCTCAGGGAAAACAAGGGTTCGACAAAAAAAACGCCTGTTAGTCCGTGATCATTTAACACTTCAAGCTTATATGGTAGTCCGTAGTTTCCTTTTTTTGTTGGTCCGTGAATGTAACGCTGAAATGCGGCGTTAAACTTATTGTCAATATCATTCCAGCCATCACACCATATTTCAACATCGACTGTAAAATACACTTTTACCATGTTATTCCTCGTGCAGGATAATTGACCACCACAGGTGCAGAAAAAGTACAGTGCCGTATGTTACAAGGAGTGTACCCGAGTAGCACGATTCTTTTTTCATCTGAATTTTTCACATAACACTAATCGTATATTATCAATTAAACACCGCTGCACACACAAACACTGCGAATCAAACGAAAGCCATAGCGCTGCTGCCGAATATTTGCGCAACATTTAACCCTTCCGCCGTAACACCCGTGAAAAGTTCCGGGCAGTTGAAACCTATAACCAAAAAGAGATGCCAAGAAAGAGACAACCATAAAAGGCATGGAAATGAAACAGAAAGGCTTGGGTGGATCAAAAAAACCGGGGGCAAGCCAAAGCCGTGCCTCGTTAAGAATTATTTACTTATAAATCAATGAGGTATTATTGCGGCCAATGTATAAAACAAGCGGGTAAGCAGGAAAACACATGAACCACAAGAGTCATGATTGGTAATTTTCACACATTTGTTTTTTAACTCTTTACCTGGGACACCATAACCTTTTGGTTTATAAACAATTAATCTCCTGACCCAGCAGTATTCGTTGCTTATCCCGGTTTCTATGCCCGGACTCCTGCGGTACAATTCCGGGCTGGCGTAAATGCAACCAAAATGATTAAGAGCACCACCAATAATTCTATATGCATCAGGTTGGAATTCAACATTCACCGATTCCATACGCCTCTTCTGAATCTCAACCGGCTCCCATGTCAAAGACTTTTTAAACCAGGAATGCTGAGTAAAGACAACATGACAGAAGGAACTCACATACATGCTCTTTAACTCTTATGAGTTCATTCTCGCCTTTCTTCCCATCACCCTGGCAGTCTTTTTCTTTGTCATTTCCCGATACGGTCATGAGCCCGCTATCGCGTGGCTGGTTTCCGCCTCGTTAATATTTTATGCCTGGTGGAACGTCACTTACCTGGCACTGATTATCTTATCCATGCTCATCAATTATGGCATGGGGAAATTACTGGCCCGACATCACTCAAACGGTGCTGTGCGACACGGAAAAATCCTGTTAATTATCGGAATAACGGCAAACCTCGGGGCGCTCGGCTATTTCAAGTATGCAAATTTTTTCGTTTCAAATCTTAACATTATCGCAGAAACATCTTTTCAGCTTGAAACAATCATACTTCCTCTTGCCATTTCTTTCTTCACTTTCCAGCAAATTGCATACCTGATTGATGCTCACAAAGGCATAACCAGTGAGTTCAAATTCTTACACTACGCTCTGTTCGTCACCTTCTTCCCTCAGCTTATTGCCGGCCCTATCGTGCATCACCGGGAAATGCTCCCACAATTCATGACGAAAAAAACACTGCGGCTAAACGTAGACGATTTATCTATCGGCATCACTATTTTTTCTATCGGGCTATTCAAAAAAGCGGTGTTGGCGGATGGCATTGCAGTATATGCGAGCCCTGTTTTTGATGCCGCCGCGCGAGGTGAAACACTCACATTTTTCGAGGCATGGGGAGGAGCCCTTGCCTATACCCTGCAACTATATTTCGATTTTTCCGGCTATACAGACATGGCCATTGGTGCAGCACGCATGTTTGGCATCAAGCTCCCCTTAAATTTTCACTCACCGTACAAAGCAACCAGCATCTCAGAATTCTGGCGTCGATGGCACATGACACTTTCACGTTTTCTGCGTGATTATGTATACATACCGTTAGGCGGCAACAAAAAAGGAAACTACCGACGCTATTCAAATATGATGATCACCATGTTGCTGGGAGGGCTTTGGCATGGAGCTGGCTGGACTTTTGTGATATGGGGTGGACTTCACGGTACATATTTGGCAATCAATCACGGATGGCGGAAAATACGCAGCACATTGAACCTGACAGCAGGATGGACAGCCCCATTTTGTAAAATCGCGGCCTGGGGGCTCACCTTTTTTTGTGTTGTCATCGGCTGGGTCTTTTTTCGTGCTTCCGATTTATCCTCGGCCATCGCTATCCTGGAAGGCATGAGCGGACAGAATGGGTTTGCTATCCCTAATGCCATTGCCGTTCGTGTAGGCAGTTTCCAGGAGGTTTTGAGCGACCTGGGCATTACATTCTATCTTGGTGGAGGCTCCCAGTTTTTGTTTACCTACCTTTGGATAACCGCACTGTTATCAATCGCACTATTTATGCCTAATACGCAAGAAATAATGAGGAATTTCTCCCCCTCATTCAACACACATAAATCCGGTGATGATGATGCCCTACAGGTTGTGGGCCCGCTGAAAAAACTTTCAACATGGGGACCAACCCGAATATGGGGTGTATTCATCGCGATAATCTCCATTTTTGGACTCCTCTCCCTGTCCAGTGTGTCAGAATTCCTCTATTTCCAGTTTTGAATGCAACATGAACTCCAAATACTTCATTCTCTCATGGACAATAGCGCTTCTATTGTTGCTCATCACAACAACGGGATTCAATTATCTGGTGGACCCCTACGGCTTGTTTGCGACACCCCGAATATCAGGGTTTAATGAAAAAAAACCAACGGCAAACACAAGAGTTCGGGTTGTCAAACCTTATCAGGTCACTCGCATTCAGCCACATGCATTGATTGTTGGAAATTCCCGGCCAGAAATGGGACTTGATCCTACTCATGTGTGCTGGTCCGCTGAAAAGCGGCCCGTTTATAGCCTGACGACTCCAGGGGCCAGCGTATACATGCAAGTGCGCCAAACACAACATGCACTTTCAACCACGCCTGCGAAACTGATTATTGTCGGGGTCGATTTTCTTGATTTTCTTGTCGCCCCAGAAAATCATGATGATCCCTATCAATGGCCCCCTTCAGTCAGATAATTTGAACACCGACTGTCAATCACAGCAACCGGCCAGGATAATGACACATACTGGTGGCAATCAATCAAGGATTACATGACCACCGCTCTTTCATTGGATACCCTGGAAGACTCACTCCTAACCATCACTGCCCAAGGCAATATCAATGCCAGCAATCAGACAACACTGGGGTTCAATCCAGCCAAAGACTATCTGGATATTATTCATAGCGAAGGTCAAGCCGTTTTGTTTCAACAAAAAAATGATCAGGTTATCTCCACATTGCTAGGGAAAAACTGGTCGATATATCATACGGACCACCGTTGGTCTCGTGATTTCGAAACATTGAAACGACTCATGGATACCAGCAAAGAGCGCGGTATCGAGTTAATTTTATTTATAAACCCATACCATGCCCAGTATCTGGAAAGTATTCGTCAAACGGGCCTATGGCCCCTATTTGAACAATGGAAACGAGAACTCGTCAAACTCAGCAACAATTATACAAACAATAGCATTTGGGATTTTAGCGGCTATAACACATACACGACTGAAGCCGCACCTGTGGATAAAGAAACAACAGACATCATGAAATGGTTTTGGGAACCCGCCCATTACCGTAAAGAACTGGGTGACCTGATGCTAGTCCACATGCTTGCCAATTACTGTCCGGAAGACACGGTCAAAGCAGAATTTGGGTCCCTGGTATCAGTAGCAAACATCGAACAGTATCTGGCCCGGCAACAGATGGCTGCCCAAACATACGCAATCAACAACCCACAGATCGTCACAAAAATACAACAACTGGTTTCACAAAAGCGCAACGCTGAAAATTCACGCGTCCCTAAATAATATAGGGAGGGAGAGGAATAATCTCACTGGATGGAATCCAATAACTGCGCCAATTCAACAGCCTTGTGATGGCGTGAATACCGCAGCACATCTTCTTCGCTTGCCACTGGAGCCTGCCCCTTCTCCAGCAATGCCACAAAACGCCCCAATTCCCGGGCAATGTCTTCTGCATCGTCAATCTTTGCATAGGTATCCACGCCGAGAGTCTTCAATAATTGCGCTGTGTCACCCCGCATATCCACCAGTGACAGAACAGGCTTTCGGGCACGGATATACTCATAAATCTTGCCCGGAATTTGCCGGTTACAATCCGCTCCCTGAAACACCAATAAGCCATCAGCGGAAAGCATTTCCTCCAGCGCCTGCTGGTAGGAACAATGCGGTTCCAACGTTACCACACCGGACAAACCACGCGCCTTGATCTGTTCGCGGTACAGCGATTCGCTGCCACTCGCTCGCAAAATGACTTTCAGTTTTTCCCGCTGAACGCTCCCCTGCTCCAGCAACTGTGCCAGCGCAATAAAAAACGGTTCAGGATCACGATCCTGCGGCTCCAGCAAACCGCTGTGTACCAGCACCAGTGGTCTGCTGGAGTCCATGGGTACGGGTATCACGTCGGACAACGACGAGAAACTTTCTTCATCGTAACCGTTGGAAATCAATGCAAAACGCGAGTCCGGCAATGACGGATAACGCCTCTGATATAAAGCTTGCGCACTGGGTGTCACAAACACCGCCCTGGCACAATTTTGCAAGGTTTTTCGCTCCAGCCAGGAACGACTACGGCGAGTCAACGGCTCTGTGGGAAAGCTTTCATAAATCATGGGATCGCGAAAATCTGCAACCCAGGGCAGCCCGCTGATCCGTTGCAGAGTCATTGCAATCATGTGTGCCGACGAAGTGGGATAGGTTGACCAGATAGCTTGTGGACGATACTGTTTGATCATGCGCAACCCGGCAGGAACCGCACTAAACCACCAACTTGCCCATTGGTCTGGAATCGCCGACCAACGCAGATATCGCCCCATAATCGACAAGTCCCGCGCCGCATCCAAAGCAAAGGTTTTTTTAACCACCAGTTCCTCGGGAATTTTGCCTAACAAATCATCCGATTGACGTGGATAGGCGCGCGACTTTGGCACCAACACCAATGGCTGCCAATCGTTTTCCGGTAAATACCGACAAAAGCTTAAGGTGCGATGAATGCCGCTGCTTCCCTGAAAGGGAGGAAACTGAAATGCCACCATCAATACACGTTTGGACATACACTGCTCCGAGTCCTCACAGCCTTTCAACGACGGCCACGAGTAAAAATGTCAGATATTGAGCGACCCATCGCCCACCAAAATGGCCGTTGATCCCAAAGGTGCCATTTTGCAAAAGCATTGGCCCGCAACAACGAAACAAAATAGCGAAACAAAGAAACATCCCCTTTGCGCACTATACCAACACTGCGGGAAAAACAATTAAACAGGTCATCATTAAAATCCAGCCAATAGATACCGGATTTTTTTTCCGGGGAGAAATCAGAGACCGGGGTATCCAGCAGAACCTGCAACAAATTATGCCCCGACTGGAGGCCGAGTTCATATTGTATCCAGGGTCGAGCGTTAATCTCGATCAAATAGTTTTCCCCGGTTTTTTTCGCATGCAAAATTTCAAACTCTGCAATACCAAAATAATCGAGATGATCTGCCACATCGCGCGCCAATTTTTCCACCGCAGGGTTTTCGCGTAGCGCCACATAACAACCCACTGCACACTGGTTCGCAACAGGCCGTAACTTTTCCGCAACAAAGCTCACCATTCGTTTGCCATTGCGTGCCAGCCCGACGGAATATTGTATCAAATCAAGACCGAGCAGCGACTGCGTGACAATGGGCTGAACCTGTGCGTCACGAAATTCTTTCAGGCACTGCTGAAGAGCCACACGATCAACCACCTCTATCGCTTTGGGAAGCTTATGAGTCGATGAATTCATCACGCCTTTGTACGGGCGCACCAGTAGCGGATAGTGCTCTTCTGCCTCCGATGACAGTCCCAGCTCATCAATCTGATGCAAATGTGGCGCTGTCACATTATTTTCATCACACCAGTGCGCAAACCGGAGTTTATCCGTGCAAATCGACAGAACATCATTACTGGCCTGAAGCAGCGGATCAAAAACCTGCTCCAGTTGGGTACGATTAACAATCAAAAAATCAATCCAGCGGTCACTTGTTGCTATAAGTGCCCCTTGCCCGGCCTCGCCCAACTCCAACAGAGTATGCAACACCTCGCTATCGTTGTATCCGTTACAATAAACGGATTGCGCCAGCGAAGACCGAAAAGCGATGCCCTCGCGAGTATCCAACAGCACTGGAACCAAATTAATGGCTGCGGCATTACGCACAACGGCCAGCGCGGTCACGCTGGCTCCAAGGATAATCAGTCTGCCCGACGACATCTGTGCTTTTCCTGCACCCATCATATAGATACCCATGGCGGTTGAGATGTCACTGCACGCCCTCTTTGATTCCATGACTGCGTTGTTGTCCTCGCAATAGAACGACTATTACTCGTCATTTCGCCTTGCCATGAAATAAATATGACGCACATTGACACCTAAATCCCAAACGCCATGAGTATGGCTTGCATCACTCGCCAATCGTGCCAAAAATAACATTGATCATTCTGTAATCGATGTGGTGACGTTCTCTGTCCACCAGCCCCGCAATAATACGGATAATGTGCAACAGGAACAACTCAATCGTTCTCTGTACTATCCTATTTGTTTGCAATAGAATGGCTGCCGTGAATAACTCGATGAGGCACTGGTTTTCCCGACCGAAATCCACTACCAATAAAACTGATTATTGAGGAATTACCCCTTCCAAAGGTCGCCAACAGAAATGGACAACATTCTTTACCCCCTGACGGTTTACCCATGCAATAAAAACTCACATCCAGGGCTTATCAAACCGTTCATCATCTGTCTCGCTTTGTATGTACTGATTCCTGCCAACGCCCAGGCAATCGTGGAAGGCGGCCCCAATGACTACTACGATACAAGTTCGTGGACACATGAGTATCTTCGCTCGGTAAACTCCAATCATCTGGTGCCCGCTCAGAACCAGGTAACCAATGGATACACGGGGGGAAAGCATTACAATATTTGGGGAGAAATTGACTTCATTCTGCGCTGGTTTCCAAACCACCCGCAAGGCCTTCAATTCATGGCGCGCTGGCTACCGGAATACCCACACCCGCCTGACAAAAACGTTGAATACTATTTCCGAAAAGCTATCGAATACAAACCTTCACCGAAACCCCGACCAGTGGATGCCACGGCACCCATGCTTTACGCCATTTATCTGCACAAGAAAAAAAATTACGCGAAAGCTCAGGAGCAATATGAGTCAGCACTATCAATAACGCCGAACAATTCTGAAATACACTACAATCTCGGACTTTTGCTGATTGAAAGAAATGATTATCCGGCTGCACTGAAACACGCACACATCGCTTATTCGATGGGTTTCCCTCTCCCCGGACTAAAAAATAAACTGAAAAAACTCGGAGCATGGAAAGATATCCCCGAAGAACAAAAAAGTGCGCACCTACAACAAGAAGACCAGCAGAAACAATAACTGAAACCCTACTCAAGGAACTGCTGTTTCGGAAAGCTCTGAGCAATGCCTTTGCTTTCGTTCCTGTGTTCACCAACGTGACACTGCGAAGCGTTCCCCCAAAGAAAGTTGACCAAATCTAAATGACTGGAATTTGTGGCTGGATAAACCAGGAGTGCAACAAACACACTCCCACAACCTTACTGAACACCATGGCCTGCGGACTGGTTCCTGCGCCGACGACACATTTTGTAACGAAGAAATCCGGCTCGCAAGCCCTACTTCTGCAGGCCAGAGAAGATCGCCTGCATTTTCTCGAAAGCAACGACCTGATAGTTTCAATGATCGGCCAACCAATCTGGCTGGATGAAAAATTTTCAGTACAGGCACAAGAGCAGGGACACGCTGCCACTCTGATGAATGCCTACCAACAGCATGGTCCAAAACTCTTCAATTACCTGCATGGCTCATTCGAGCTTGCCATTATTGACAATAATAAAAATGAAGCAATACTGGCTATTGATCGCATAGGCATCCAACGCCTGTGTTACGGACAAACAACTCAAGGTGGACTGGTTTTTGGTTCCACTGCCGATGCCGTTCGGCAGCATCCGGAAATGCACGCCACCATCGACAATCAACACATTTTCTCTTACCTGTTTTTTCACGCTGTTCCCAGTCCCGGCACCATCTATCACGAACAACAAAAATTACTGCCCGGACAGTACGTGCATTTTAAACATGGAAAACTGGAAATAGAGACCTATTGGAACCCCCGCTTTAATGATGCCAAACACGGTGATTTTTCAAGTTTCAAAAATGAACTCTATGACGAGCTACAGTCGGCGGTAAAAAACTGTACGGACGCCACAGGAACGATAGGCGCATTCCTCAGCGGCGGTGTGGATAGTTCCGCAGTATCCGGCATGCTTGGAAAAGTACTGGGGAAACCGGTAAACACCTACTCCATCGGGTTTGCCGCCAAAGGCTACGATGAAATGGATTATGCCCGTGCATCGTCGAAATTTTATGGCACCCTTCATCATGAGTATTACGTCACACCGGAAGATGTCTGCGACCTGATTCCCCGTATCGCCAGCGCCTATGATGAACCCTTTGGAAATGCCTCTGCGGTCCCCACCTATTTTTGCGCATTACTGGCAAAAAATGATGGCACCGATACCCTGTTGTCTGGTGATGGTGGTGACGAATTATTCGGTGGAAACGAACGATACGCGCAACAAAAGATTTTTGAATTTTATGGCTGCGCACCGGAAATGCTGCGAAGCCGACTACTGGAACCTTTAGTTTTCGCCTTTCCCGGCGGCAAAAACATCATGCCTATCCGCAAAGCCCGCAGTTATATTGAACAAGCCAATATTCCGCTGCCTGATCGTTTGGAAAGCTACAACTTTATCAATCGCATTGTCGCCAAAGAAGTATTCACTGACAATTTTCTTTCCTCAATCGACACCGATCACCCACAGAAACTCCAGCGCGAACGATACGCTGATACCCGCAGTAACTCCATTATCAATCGCATGCTCTACCTCGAATGGAAACAGGTACTGGCTGACAATGATCTTCGCAAGGTCACACGTATGTGTTCACTGGCAGGAGTCGATGCACAGTTTCCGTTACTTCAGGACAACCTGATTGATTTTTCAACACGTATCCCGCCTGACTTCAAGGTCAAGGGGTTAAAGCTGCGTTATTTTTTCAAAAAAGCGCTACGTGACTTTTTACCACCGCAAGTACAAAGCAAAAGCAAACATGGTTTTGGGCTGCCCTTTGGCATCTGGTTATCCTCCCACCCCCAACTACAGCAACTCGCAAAAGACAGTTTGTCGGACCTAAAACGCCGAGATTTTGTTCGCCCTGAATTTATTGACAACCTGACTCGCCAACATCGCGACGAGCACGCCGCGTATTACGGTACCGCAATCTGGGTATTTATGATGCTTGAGCTTTGGCTTCAGTCACATGGGCACTAGTTCATTTTCCGCCTCCTCAACTATGAAAACTCACGCCTGCCTCACCTTTGATGTTGAGTTTACCATCGGAGGTGCATTCTCCAACCCAGCCAACAAACAACCAGTAAGTAAGCGGTCCGTGTTTTGTGATGTGGATAGAGAATCTCAAGGCCTGGGCTTTATCCTCAACACATTATCCAAACATAAACTAACCGCTACTTTTTTTGTTGAAGCACTCAACTTTCATTATTTCGGCAATTCACCGATGTCGGACATTGCAAAAACCATTATAGCCACCAGATACGATGTGCAACTTCCCCCCCGCCCCTGTTGGTGTCATTTTCTCGTGGAAAACTGGCAAACACAACTGTCCCACATTCCCCTGAACGACTCCATGGCAGAACGAAGTAGCAAAGATATTCGGGAAATCACTCAAGAGGGCATGCAAGCCTTTGCACGCTGGGGAATAGCAAAACCCATCGCCATTCGAACGGGGGGATTGCAGGTTGATAAAACCGTTTACCACGTTATGCCGAAATTCGGGGTGCCGCTGACTTCGAACATTGGTATGGCAATAGCCCCACCCACTGACGGCAAGCTGCATTTTTCTTCCGGTTGCCATTCTATTGCAGGCATCCTGGAAACGCCGACACTTTCCTATTGTGATTTATCCTTTCGGCAAAAGAAACATTTAAAATCGCTCACTATCACAGGCTCTTCCTGGTGTGAGACTCTCCATCTTCTCAATAATGCCGTGCGCAAAAACATCAGCCCTGTTGTCATTCTGTCGCATCCCTCTGAGCGTGTAAAACATAAAGATGTACAGTACACGCAACTTGCCCCAAACCGTTTGAATCAATCCCGCTTTAAAAAATTGGTAACTACTCAGCCCGAAACGTCCACACTCTATTGAATAACGGATAGATTTTGATATAACCTCGATTGCCATGCAAACCCTGCCCGATCTAAAAACCCTCAGCCACACAGAAAAAGA
>WFQM01000117.1 GCA_015487095.1 Gammaproteobacteria bacterium
CCAACAAGGTGGCAAAGGTGCCGGAAAATCCGCGAATCATCACGCCAAGAGTGATCAACATAAGAATAAAACTGATGGGCACCAGTTTTTTCAAATCGCCTTTTGCGGCCTCAGAGAAGGCATTATTCATAAAGATAACGCCACTGAGATAAATATCAATTTGTGGATATAATGCTTCAATTTCCGCAGCAATGTTGCGTGCGAAGGTAGCAATTTCCAAAACCTCAGTTGATTTCTCACCGGGTAATTGCACGGTGACGTTAATGCCGGTGACATGGGCGCGGTCAGAAACGAAGCGGTTCAGCAATATAGGTTCACTGAGCGCAATGCGTTTTATTTTTTTACGGTTATCATCCGTTAGTTCGATTTCTTCATCGATCAGATTTCTTACCCGTAAATCATCACCCTCTGCTTTGGTGTTTTGAAAATTGGCCAGTGAATCGACGCGAATGGAATAGGGTGTTTGCCAAGCCTTTTCAGTCAGTATTCTTACCGCCTCCAGGGTCTCTTTACTGAAAACATTCCCATCTTTAGGGGCCAGAATGAACATGACATTATCATTCTTGGTGTACATAGTCCCCAGTGCTTCAAAGGTAAGTAATTGAGGGTTATCTTCACTGAAAAAAACTCGGTAATCAGTCTTGATGGTCAGGTTTTTCATGCCTGAAGATGCGGCCATCACCAGAAGTACAGTGCCAAACATCACCAGCCATGGGTGGCGGGTGATCCATTGGGCATAGCGAATAACAAAAGTAGATTCACCCATAATGCTTTCCTTTTCTTTACAGGGTTTTTGTGGTGCTGTGTTACCGGTTTACCATTTTTCCCGGCCGAATACACCCTTGGAAAAACCTCCAAAGGTTCCAAAGTAGTATAGGGCGGAAGGTGACCAAACTAAAAAAGGGGGGCTTAATGCGGTCTTACGATACAGCACCTGTATTACTGCGGAACAGACTTGTGCGCCAGAATACTCCATGTTGGTATCATTGACTAGGTGGAGAAACAGAGATTAATCAATGTATTAGCGTATGGTGATGTACGGTTCCCTGGTGTAAGGCTTATTCATATCCACTTATTTGGTTTTACTCCGGTTATATAAATGATTCACTGTAAACCATTGGATAATGACGAAACCTTCTGTTCATTTTATACAGGCAGGGGGATGGAATGAACGTCGGCCTGATTGTCTGATCAACTCAATTTGAAACGATTAAATGAATGATTTATACGCAAAAGTAAATTACTTCACTTATGATAATAATCATTTTTTGTTGATGAATGTGTTTGAAGTATTCAGCGAAAACTACAATTGCATTTAATTTATAAAGAGCTTTATTCCTACCTATATTTTTTGTTATGTAAGCAGTATTTAAGAGAGAATTATCAGGTTTACCCTTAGTTTTTAGGTATTGATGTGTATTGCTGTATATGAATGGATACTTTACACTTTCTGGGTGAATCTGGTTTTTGTACAGGTAAAAAACCAGAATAACAGATTACAGAATAACTGATTAATCGATATTCTCATTAATACAGTATGGAACACGCTTCTTCCCAAAAAGAATTTGAGTAGAATGCTTGGTTTAGTGATAAATATTTTATAAAGGATTATGAAAAAATGAAAAAACATACGCGTATCATTATAACAATGTCATTCCTGATAACCTCAGCCGCTTCGTTTGCTGGAAACTGGAGTGAGCCGGTGGGTGTTAATATTCCTGGCAGGGAAACCTATTTGGAAGTTCAGGATTCATTGCCACTTAACTGGGTAATAACAGGGATGGGGTTTAGGGCAAAAGATGGGGCAGTCACTACGATGTTGATTAATGCTCGTGAAGTTACACCGGCGGGTTTGCGAGGCAATATGGCAAGGCGCAGTGGTAGCGCTCCGTATAACCCATTAGAAGTAGAGGCAAACTGCCCGCTGGGTTCCGTGGTTACCGCTGTTGCTATGAGAGAGGCAAGGGATAATATTACTAATTTAAGATTACGTTGTTCCAGGTTTGATGCTGCAACCCAAGAAGTAAACTATTGGATATTTCAGTATGTTGAAGCATTTAGCTCAATGGCTCATTTTGGAGCCGTATATGAAATTGAGTTTTCTTTTAACAATCTTGTCGCTTTTAATGACTATGGGAAGGTTTTTTTAACGGGATTTGGTGCGCGTGATAGAAGTGACAGCATGGAAAATGTATGGGGACAGATCAGGTTGCTGCACCCATAAAAAATTGACGTATTTCATGTGCGCCAAATTTTTTAGTTGTCATGAAAAAACAACCACTATGGGCTTAATGCCCATAGTGGTTGAGTTAAAAGGTTATTAACAGGTCCACGATATCATCAGATAATGTTTCATATTGCCAAAAAATTAATCGCTTGGTTTGCATATGTCGAAAGTTACACTATTTATTTTTGTTAGAATTCCCTTGAAAGCTTTCATTCCATCTTTAATTTATCGTTTCACATTAAATATTCTTTAGTTGGAATGCGCCCTAAAATATCGACGGTAATAAGTGCTGTTATTTGTGGTTTCGGAAAACCTATGTTCCATTCCTAAGTAAGTAGATAGGTATATATGTCTATTTCATCGCTAAGGATAGATTGAGATGAATGATAAAATAAAATGGCGAATCATCCTGCCTGTATCGGCAGGCATGTTAGTCATAATAATGTTATTAAATCGTGAGGAAGATATTCATGATTTATCTCCAAATCTTGAAAAAAATATTGCTTTAGGAGGTGATTTATTTGAGGCTGATAAGGTTGAAAATAAAAATGATTCTCAGTCACCTGATGGTTATCACGTTGTAAAGGAACCGGAAGATCAAAAAAACAATGAATTTCAGGATTCATATGAAGCTGGCTCTCTGGTCGATTGGGTTAATCAAATTGATGGTGTGGTATCCAGTCAAATATTGGACGAAGACTCAAAAACCAAAAAGATTATTAATTGGTTGAGCGAAAGTAATACCCCGAATGAAATCCGGGTAAAACTTTATCGAGCATTGGTTCAGTTAAAACCCATCGATTATATAACAGAAATATTTTCATTGATCGAGCAAGAAAATAATCCTTCCATTAAATTAGCGGGAATAGAAGCGTTGGCTTTAACCGGAAAGCAATTGATTACGTCAGGGTATGCTGAGGGTCAGCTTATTCTTAATTTATTGAAGGGTGCTGTCCAACAAAATCAGGAGCCAGTAATCAGTGAAAAATTGAACAGTCTTGTTGCTTATATGGAAGGTGTATTATCAGGCAATCAAAATGAATTGATTAAAATAGAATATTTAACGGGCAAGAATACTTATGTCTGGGACTTGAGTGCAAAGCTGGGGAGTAGTGGGAGTGTAAAAAAGAGCCTTTCCCAATTGCTCGACGATGTATCAGGATTGGTCGATCAAGATAAAACGTTGTTAAATGAAGAATACAGCAAGCTTAACCTGGCATATATTGACTATTTCGCAAATGGATTCAGTGGTGATGTGCCGGGCCATCAGGATATGGGACATTTTTTTGAAAAAATAAAGCCACAAAACATTGAAACATTGACAGATGATGCCGTGCTTCGTTATCGAATATGGTTTACAGCCTATTCCTATTCCAGTGAACGAGGGTCAAGTGACTACAATAATTTTATCCTTAATGAATTACGGCTAACGGAATCCCCTGTTGCAGCATTAGTGCTTGTTGAAAATGGATTAAATGTGGTTGACCAATTAGAACCGTCAACCAGAGAAAAACTAGTAAGTCTGTTAGAAGAAAATGGTGCAGCAGCACAAGAGGTATTAAGCGGAGAAGTCGCTGAAGCATTGGGTTTTCTAGTACAGTAATACTCGGCTCGCCCAACGCGGCGGGTTGTGTTATCTCAGAATCTCGCCAGAAGAGGGGGGTTGGGCAACAGCTTCTTTCAGGACTGTCAGCGCCTGTGAATCTTGTGATGTCAGTGTATACCGTCTTCGTGGGATATAAAAATCACCATCTTTCACATGTGATGGTGACGATGTTTCACGTTCAGCGGCCACCAAACCCTTTTTCTCCATGCGTTCCAACGTAACGTAGATTGTCCCTTTTTTAGGTTTACCGGAGAGCGAACGGCGAACTAACTCCAGACCAAACAAAGGCACTGTACTTTCCCGCAACAGGTGCGCAATTACTGCTTTGGTCAGGCTGGGTTTTTACGGATAAATATTCCATGAAGTTTTACTTTCATACATCATGATGTGGCTCAATATAGATTGCCAGGAGCCTGTCTGAGGATGAAAAACCTGCCTTAAAGTGGTTTTCCTTCGCAACGATTTTCATTCTCGGACAGAGGCTTCTCGCAGGAGTATCTGGCGGTTTTGATACGGTGGTAATATCTCACACTAATCAGATGGCTGTCGCTGTTACGCTATGTTTCAAGGGTAAGATAAAAATGAAAGCGTAATACTTGACGAGATATCTTTTGCAGTATATCTTACAAAATATACCCCGTGGGAGTGTATCTAATTTCGCTGTGCAGGATGTAAAAGGTATCTGAACAGCGTTGCGTTGAAAGGGGGAATAGGTATGGCTTGCGCTATTGATTGTCATCTCTCATGGGTTCATTTCCCCGCCGCTTGCGCAAATAGCAAAGCATTCATATTTTTGCGTTGTATTGGTACCACGCCGGCACGTTTTCAAGCAGGCCGGTGCCCGTGAGCTTCATAGTAATGATTACGGATATGATTTTTTATTCAACTTGAGTTGTGACAAAAACAAGAATACAAAAATGGAGGGAGGGTGTTATGTCGTCAGTGAAGTGGATTCAGGGTGCTGTTATTTCTTTGTCGTTGTTACTGGGAGCATGTGGCGGTGGAGGAGGAGATGATTTTGATAATGGTGATTCAGGCTCTTCAGATCCGGTCGCCGCAATCACTAATCCGACAGAAGGGAGTGTTCATCCCGAAAACAGTGATATTTCCTTCACTGGCACTGGCTTGGACGATGAAGACGGCACGTTAGGCGGGGCCAGTCTTGAATGGTCGTCCGATACTGATGGCCCACTGGATACAGGTACAACCGTTTCCGCCACACTTTCTACAGGTAGTCATACCATCACGCTAAAAGTTACAGACAGTGATGGGGCGATGGATACCGACACTATCACCATCATGGTTAATGCGGCACCAGCTGTCGATACCCTGGTGGCAACTCCAGCCAGTGTGAATGTCGGCACACCGACCACAATCAGCTGGACCATTACTGATGCAGAAAGCGATACGCTGACTTGTGGTCTGGATCTCAATGGAGATGGCACAGACGAGCACACTATTAATGATTGCGCCAACGGCTCGCAAGCGCATACTTATGCACAGGCAGGAGATTACCAAGTACGGCTGACAGTGAGGGATGGTGTCAACACAGCGGTGCAGCAAAGTGTGAATGTTACAGTTGCCGATGGAGGCACAGTCAATGCATTACCACAAATTGGCAGCTTTAATGCGAGCCCGGATGCTCCGAAAACGGGTGATGTTGTAACTTTCAGCTGGACTGTCAATGATGCAGATGGCGATACGCTGACCTGTGGTCTGGATCTCAATGGAGATGGCACAGACGAACACACTATTAATGACTGCGCCAACGGCTCGCAAGCGCATATTTATATGCAAGCAGGGGATTATCAGGTACGCCTGACGGTGACCGATAATGTCAATGCGCCGGTGCAGCAAAGTCTGAATGTAATGATTACTGATCCGGATACAAGCAACGCCTCGCCGGAAATCAACAGTTTTGATGCAGCCCCGGATGCGCCAACGACAAGTAATTCCATGACCTTCGACTGGACTGTCAGTGATGCAGACGATGATACGCTGACGTGCAAACTGGATGTCGATGAAGATGGTACGGATGATTACACGATTAGTGACTGTGCCAACAATACGTCACAGGCGCACATCTATACACAGGCAGGTACTTATCAGGTTCGTCTGACGGTTGAAGATGGTACGAATTCTCCAGTGTTAATGGAGATTGATTTAACTGTGTCATCGGCACCACCGGTTATTAGTGAGTTCACCGTAAATCCTGATCCGGCCTATTCAACAGTAGCGACCACCTTCTATTGGCAAGTCAGTGATCCGGAAGGTGATGCGCTGACTTGTCTGCTTGATATTAATAATGACGGGACAGATGACTACACCATTGACGACTGTACCAATATGGCATCTCAGGAACATGCCTATGCTTCAAGTGGCGATTACACCGCACGGCTGACGGTTCGTGACAGTGTAAATGAAACACAGACGATAGTATCACTGACGGTCAAGCCGCACCTTTTGCTAGATGTTACCGTCGGTGGACCGGTGAGTGCAGATGGGAGAGCACTTTATACGATGACGGTGAGTAATGTTTCGACCCGGCCGGTGGATGATGTTTCTATGGTGTTCACGGTACCACCAGAGCTGAGTTTTCACTACACGACTGATGCTGAGCCAAATGCATCGATTTGTGGAAACGGAGTGTGTACAGATGGCGAGGAAGCCTCATGGGCATTGGCCACCTTGGCCGCCGGTGAAAGTCGCACCATCACCGTTAATGCATCAG
>WFQM01000118.1 GCA_015487095.1 Gammaproteobacteria bacterium
GCATGGTTTGCTGTACGCAATGTTTTATTGAGGGTGTTGGTGATAACATGCGGCAAAATATTCTTTGATCGATTTTAATCAACAATAACAACGGACATTTTTATTATGATCATCGGTATACCACGCGAAATCAGAGTATTGGAGGGCCGTGTCGGACTGACTCCCGCAGCAGCGGGTCAACTGGTGACACAGGGCCACGGAGTGCTAGTAGAACAGGGTGCCGGTGTGCTGAGTGGTTATTCCGACGATGCTTATCAGGTGGCAGGGGCGACGCTGGTGAAGGATGCAGCTGCGGTTTACAGTCAGGCGGAGATGATTGTCAAAGTGAAAGAGCCGCAGCCGGAAGAGGTGGCGATGTTGCGCGAGGGACAGTTGTTGTTCTCGTATTTGCATCTTGCTGCTGAGCCGGAATTGATGCGGAGTTTGCAAAAAAGCGGAGCCACTGCCGTGGCGTTTGAAACGGTGGAAACCGATCAACGGCAATTACCCTTGTTGGCACCCATGAGCGATATTGCCGGACGGGTGGCTGTGCAGGTGGGTACGCATCTGCTGCACCAGCCACAGGGCGGGCGCGGTATTTTACTGGGTGGTGTACCCGCAGCAGAACGCGGTAGCGTGGTGATATTGGGCGCGGGAGTGGCGGGCGGCAACGCGGCGCTGCTGGCGGCGGCCATGGGTGCAGAGGTGAAGGTATTTGATCTCAATCGTGACAAATTGGCGCAGATGCGCGCGCTGGGCGACAACGTGACGGGCCTGCACCCTTATCCCGATGCATTGCATGAGGCGGCACTCAATGCTGATTTGCTCATTGGCGCGGTGCTGGTGACAGGCGAGCGTGCGCCGCATCTGGTGAGTGCTGACACTGTAGCCGGGATGCGCGAGGGCAGTGTGATTATTGATATTTCTGTGGATCAGGGGGGGTGTATCGAGACCACAAGGCCCACGGACTACACCGATCCTGTGTTTGTGGTGGACGGGGTGGTCCATTTCGGTGTCACCAATATGCCCGGTGCGGTGCCGCGCACAGCATCACAGGCGCTGTCGGCGGCATTAACGCCCTGGGTTTCCCGTCTGGCGCAGGCAGATTGGCAACAAAACCCGGCGTTGGCGCGTGGTATCAATGTACAAAACGGAGAAGTAGTGCATCCAGCGCTGAAACAGGTAACATAACGCTTCCCGGATTTATCAGTGGACGGCGACCGTGGCATACGTAAAAACATCGATTTCAAAAAGTAAGCAAAAAAACAGCACTCCCCTCGCAGCGCATATGATTCGCGGCTTGCGCGAGGGTGCGCTGATCATTTTTGGTACTACGGCCTTGTACCTGTTGGCTTCGCTTGGCACTTACGATGCGCAGGATCCAGGCTGGTCGCACAGCGAAACGGGCAATACCATCGTCAATGCGGGCGGTGTGGTGGGTGCGTGGTTCGCAGATATTTTCCTCTTTTTGTTTGGTTATCTCGCTTATCTGGTGCCGGTGGGAGTGGCTTATTTGGGCTGGTTGCTGTTTACAGGGCGCAAGCAGTCGGAAGCGGCGTTTGATCTGCGCCACGGAGCATTGCGCACGGCAGGGTTTTTCCTCACTTTGGGGGCGGGCACAGGGTTGGCCGAACTGCATTTTGCTGATTTCGCACATTTGCCGGTGGGCCCGGGCGGCGTATTGGGCGATGTGGTGGGCTCGGGATTGGTGAGTGTGGTTAATCCCCTGGGGGGAACGCTGTTTTTGTTGGCGTTATTTCTCACGGGGGTGACTCTGTTGACCAGTCTGTCGTGGTTATGGCTGATGGATGTCATCGGGCGCGCCACTTTGAATGTCATTGCCCGGGTGCGTGAAGGATTCCTCAATCTGCGTGATGAAATTGCCGGTCGTCGTGCCCGCCAAAAACGTGAAGCCACCATCAAAATTGATCAGAGCAAGGTTGCCGTGCGCAAGCCCTTACGCATCGAGCCGGTGATTAAACCGGTGGTCAAGGTTTCGGCGCGGGAAGAAAAAGAACGTCAGGTACCGCTGTTTGATGTGCCCGTGGAAGGCGGTTTGCCTGCGCTGTCTCTGCTGGACCCGGCCGAAGCCCGTAAGGCCGATGTATCTACCTCGGCGCTGGAGGCTATCTCCCGGCAAGTGGAATTGAAGCTGGCAGATTTTGGTGTAGAGGCGCAAGTGGTAGAAGTGCATCCCGGCCCGGTGGTGACACGCTACGAGCTGGATCTTGCGCCGGGCCTCAAAGTGAGCAAAATCACGAATTTGGCCAAGGATCTGGCACGCTCATTATCGGCCATCAGTGTCCGTGTGGTGGAGGTGATTCCGGGTAAATCCACCATCGGTTTGGAGTTGCCCAATGAACACCGCGAAATTGTGCGTCTGTCTGAAATCATTAAATCCGAACAATACGAAAAAGCGAATTCACCGCTGACCCTGGCGCTGGGTGTGGATATCTCCGGTACTGCCGTGGTAGCGGATTTGGCCAGAATGCCCCACCTGCTGGTGGCAGGTACCACCGGCTCGGGCAAATCCGTGGGCCTCAATGCCATGGTGCTGAGTGTGTTGTACAACGCTACGCCCGGTGAAGTGCGCATGATCATGATTGATCCCAAGATGCTGGAACTGTCGGTGTACGAAGGTATTCCTCATCTGTTGGCCCCCGTGGTGACTGATATGAAAGAGGCGGCCAATGCGCTGCGTTGGTGTGTGGCGGAAATGGAGCGGCGTTATAAACTCATGGCGCACATGGGTGTGCGTAATGTGGCTGGTTTCAATCGTAAGGTGAACGATGCCATCGAAGCGGGTGAACCGCTCAAAGACCCCTTTTTCAAACCCATTATGGAAGGCGACGAAAAACTCCTGGAAACCATGCCGCAGATCGTAGTGGTGGTGGATGAGCTGGCCGACATGATGATGACCGTGGGCAAAAAGGTGGAAGAACTTATTGCTCGCCTCGCACAAAAAGCCCGTGCCGCCAGTATGCATCTGATCCTGGCTACGCAACGTCCTTCGGTAGATGTGCTTACCGGGCTGATCAAGGCCAACATTCCCACGCGCATGGCTTTTCAAGTGTCGGCCAAGGTAGATTCGCGCACCATTCTTGACCAGGGCGGTGCCGAGCAATTGCTGGGCCATGGCGACATGCTTTACCTGCCACCGGGCATCAGTATTCCCACTCGTGTACATGGTGCATTTGTGTCAGATGCCGAGGTACATCGCGTCGTAGCCGACTGGCGAAGCCGGGGTGAGCCCCAATACATCGACGAAGTGCTGGAAGGCCCGGCCGTTGGTACTGACATGGGGGGAATGCCGGGCGAAACTGATGAGAATGCCGAGATGGATGCTCTCTACGACGAAGCCGTGCGCATTGTCACAGAGACCCGCAAGGCTTCTATCTCCAGTGTGCAGCGCCGTTTGCGCATTGGCTACAACCGCGCCGCGCGCATGGTGGAGGAAATGGAGCGTACCGGTGTAGTAGGGCCGGTGCAAACAAATGGTACACGCGAGGTGATTGCGCCCCCACCGCCTGTAGATTAATTTTCCGCCAACACTTTTCTGCTTTTATCAAAAGCCTCTGCCACCAGACTGGGTAACAGAGTCTTGTTGGTGTGCTCTGTGGTTGTTCAGCCGTTCGGGTGCCGCCTGCTTAAAAATCCCAGCCCGAGAAGGCCGAGTCCCATCAGGGCAAGAGTTGCAGGCTCGGGCACACTCACCGGTCTGTCCGACACTGCGATGGACGAGGCGGCTACCTCGCCATTGTTACCCACTTCACCCAAATACATGAACAGGCCATCAGTGGAAACCCGTGACGTCAGATTGAATGACAGAATACCGTTATCCCCCATGCTAACAAAACCATTGGCCCCTGGTCCCGTCGTTGAATTGCCATCGAAATTACCCAATGTGGCAACAGCATTATCGACATTCATACCCCCAGCATCGGTGCCAAAGAGCCGGGAGTCCATCGGCGTGCGTTGGGTGCCTGGGGTAAAGAGGGTGCCGCTCGATGAGTAATCAAACAGACTGAAGCCGCTTAGACCCGTAACACAGGTAGCTGTGGTGCAGCTTATGTTGGATAAAATGATGGCATCCAGATCGAAGCCACTGAATCGGCCTGGTGATCCTCCCAGCCTTGAACTGTTATCCATGATGGTGATTGAGGCTAGATCAAAAATACCTACCGAAGAAAAGTCTGCTCGATAGATGGCGGTTGCGGCCGGAGAGCCGCCGACCAATCCCGTTAACGATGTCAGTGAGACCGGAACAGCCTGGGCTGAAAAGGACCAGGCAATGGCAGCAAAGAGAAGGGACGATTGAGTGAGATGTTTCATGTTCATACTGTTTCTCCTGTCCGTACTGTTCATGGGGTGTCATTGATTTTCTCAAACCATGCTTCTGGTGGAGTTCCAGGTTGATGAACGTGGCCTGAAAAAGCGGCACAATCAGTGTGCTCAACAAATGACTGCTCGTCCTTCTCCTAAAAAGCAGCAAGAAATGCTCCATAATAATATGTATGATGTTTATCAAGGGGTTATAATTTTTATGCGATTGTTGCTGCTGCTGTTTGTAAAGTTTTCCGACAAATGGAAGCCTGGAGTTGGATTCAGCAAATGTTCTGAGAATATTGACCCTAAAGGACAGGAGGCGCTGGAATGTGTAAGATGAATTCTTGTCTGATTATAAATATTAGTGATTACAGCCTGTTAGGATTCTAAGCGTGCTCTCTTTCAAATTTTTATGTTTTTACCGTGACGGCTTGATACGTCTATCTGTTGCTGGCTTATTCTTTGTTGTTGGCTCGGTTTCGGCATTTGCCGGGCCAGCCACTGATCGCCTCAATGCTTTTTTTGCCACAAAAGGTGCCATGCGTGCCGATTTTGTACAAACAGTGCAGGGCGCAGCTTTTGTTCAGCCGGAAGAATCACGCGGTACGTTGTTGATGCAGCGTCCAGGAAAGTTTCGATGGGACTATCGCCTGCCCTATGAGCAACAAATTATTGCCGATGGCAAGCAACTGTGGATTTATGATGTGGACTTGGAGCAGGTCATCGTCAAACCGCTGGACAAGGCGCTGGGGGATACTCCGGCGTTATTGCTGAGTGGTGATGGTGGGGTGGAACAACGCTTTGACATCAAGGAGTTGCCGGACCGGGATGATGGCTTGTTATGGGTGCAGTTGTTACCCAGGCAGGCAGATACCGGCTTTACCACTGTAAAACTCGGTTTTGATAAACAACACCTGCGTAGCATGGAACTGGTGGACGGTTTTGAACAGGTCACAAAACTGGTTTTTAGTAATGTGGAAGCCGGGATTAAGTTGCCAGCTGATAGTTTCGACTTTGTGCCACCCAAGGGCGTCGATGTCATCGGCGGGAAGGCAGAGGGAAGATAAAAGGGGGACGTACAATGTTTCCTTTTCTCCATCCTCCTATTTCCAGTTATTTATGCACGACCTCTTCTCCCAATCCGATGATCCACTGAGTCACCCACTGGCTGACCGTATGCGTCCGCGTGAGTTATCGGAGTATTGCGGACAATCACATCTGTTAGCCGAAGGTAAACCGTTACGACTGGCCATTGAATCAGACAAGCTGCATTCCATGGTGTTTTGGGGGCCACCAGGTACGGGAAAAACCACGCTGGCGAGGATGATTGCACGGCGTGCGGCGGCGGAATTTATCAGTCTTTCAGCGGTGCTTTCGGGGGTAAAAGATATCCGTGCCGCCATCGATATGGCGCAACGCTTACGTAACGAACAAGGCCGGGCCACGGTATTGTTTGTGGACGAAGTACACCGTTTTAACAAATCCCAGCAGGATGCTTTTTTGCCCTTTGTGGAAGATGGCACTGTGACTTTTATCGGTGCCACTACAGAAAACCCCTCGTTTGAACTGAACAATGCATTGCTTTCACGCGCACGGGTGTATGTGCTCAAATCCTTGAGCATTGAAGACATTCGTGATGTGGTTGATCGTGCGTTAGCGGATACGAAGTGTGGTCTGGGTGGACGTAACCTGCAAGTGGATGATGGGATGCGCGACTTGTTGGCGCAGGCCGCTGATGGTGATGCACGGCGTGCGCTCAATTTACTGGAGATTGCTGCTGACCTGAGCGAGCCTGATGAGCAGGGTGAAGAACGTATCACACAAACCCTGTTAAACGACGTACTGGCGGGTGGTCTGCGGCGTTTCGATAAAGGTGGTGAGGCTTTTTACGACCAGATTTCCGCGATGCACAAGTCGGTACGAGGCTCCAACCCCGATGCTGCTCTGTACTGGATGACCCGCATGCTGGATGGTGGTTGTGATCCTTTGTACGTCGCGCGCCGTATTGTGCGCATGGCCTCGGAAGACATTGGCAATGCCGACCCGCGTGGTTTACAGCTGGCACTTAATGCCTGGGATACGCAGGAGCGGCTGGGCAGCCCCGAAGGTGAGTTGGCATTGGCACAGGCCGTGGTGTATCTCGCCTGCGCACCCAAAAGCAATGCTGTGTATACGGCCTTCAATACAGCCATGCGTGATGTCCGCAATGAAGGGTCGCAGGACGTGCCGTTACACCTGCGTAATGCACCGACAAAATTAATGAAAGAGCTGGATTATGGTAAGGAATATCGTTATTCCCATGATGAAGCCGATGCCTTTTCCGCAGGCGAGAAATACTTCCCGGAGGCTTTGGGGGAGAGGATATACTATCATCCTGTAGAGCGCGGGTTGGAAATAAAGATTAGTGAACGTCTGGGTCATTTACGCAAGTTGAATCGAGAAGCCGCAAACGAATGAAATCAACTATTGATATACAGGGAGTTTTACACCCGTGCAGGCGCTAGCGATTGCTGCGGGTGGTGCGGTTGGTGCATTGCTGCGTTTTTGGATGTCTAACGGTATTTATACCCTAGTGGGGCGTACTTTCCCCTACGGGACATTGGCGGTCAACGTGCTGGGCTCTTTGTTGATGGGAGTGTTATATGTTTTGCTGGTGGATAAGCTGGCTTTGGGGGCACACTGGCGAGCGGCATTGTTAGTGGGCTTATTGGGGGCATTCACCACCTTTTCTACATTCTCTATCGAGACGCTTAATCTGATAGAAGAGGGTGAACTTATCAAAGCGTTATTGAATGTATTGCTCAGTGTGGTGTTGTGTCTCGGCGCTGCCTGGGTTGGCATACTGGCGGGGAGATCGTTATGACTAATATTGAAATGGCGAGCGTTGAAGTTACGGTGGTGCGTGTTTACCTTACTGAAGCTGAAGCGCATTTACATACTCTGCTCAAGCGGCTCAATGACTGGGGAAAGGTGCGTGGCGTAACGGTGTTTCGTGGCATCGCCGGGTTTGGTAAATCAGGCACCATTCATTCCTCATCTTTGATGGATTTGTCACTGGATTTACCTGTAGTCATTGAGTTTTTTGATGACCCGGACAAGGCCAGTGAAATGATTGATTATCTTTACCAAGTGGTGGGGCCAGGACATATTGTGAGTTGGTCTGCAACACTGAATGTCGCTAAAAACGAAAAATAGACTATTTAAAAAATCAAAAAAACAGGAAATATTATGCTGGACCCTAAATTAATACGCACCGAACTGGATGTGGTGGCAAAAAAGCTGGTCAATCGCGGTTTCACGTTGGACGTGGAAAAGCTTGCGACATTGGAAGCGCAACGCAAAGAACTACAAGTTCGCACACAGGATTTACAGCGATTGCGTAATAATAGCGCGAAAGCGATTGGCAAAGCCAAGGCCAGCGGTGAAGATACTGCACCGTTGCTGGCGGCAGTGGCCGATATGGGTGATAAACTCAATGCGGGTGAGACCGAGTTGCGTGAAGTACAACAGGAATTAGACAGCATCCTCATGGGTGTGCCCAACCTGCCGCACGACAGTGTGCCCATTGGTATTGATGAAAATGATAATCAGGAAATTCGCCGCTGGGGTGAGCCCCGGGATTTTGCTTTTAAACCGTGTGACCATGTTGAACTTGGTGAAAAACTCGCAGGTATGGATTTTGAAACAGCGGCGAAAATTGCAGGCAGCCGTTTCAGTATGCTCAGTGGTTCACTGGCGCGTATGCAACGTGCGCTCATTCAGTTTATGCTGGATACCCATACCGGTAAACATGGTTACACAGAAACCTATGTGCCGTATCTGGTAAATGCCGACAGTTTGCGAGGCACAGGACAGCTGCCCAAATTTGCGGAA
The DNA here is from genome assembly GCA_015487095.1 of Gammaproteobacteria bacterium. Lineage (GTDB taxonomy): Bacteria > Pseudomonadota > Gammaproteobacteria > SZUA-152 > SZUA-152 > SZUA-152. The sequence goes on from WFQM01000118.1 coordinate 8,179, forward strand.
GATTTATTTCAGATGGGCGATGACGGTTATTATCTGATTCCTACCGCTGAAGTACCACTGACCAATATTGTACGTGATGTTATTATCGATGATGATGACATGCCATGTAAATTTACAGCCCACACGCCGTGTTTCCGCAGTGAAGCTGGAGCCTATGGCAAAGATACCCGTGGTCTGATTCGTCAGCATCAATTTGAGAAAGTGGAGCTGGTGCAGATAGTACGTCCCGAGGATTCTTACGATGTTCTCGAAGCGCTCACTGGCCACGCAGAAAAAATTCTGCAGGCACTGAACCTGCCCTATCGGGTAATGAACCTGTGCTCTGGGGACATGGGTTTTTCCAGTGCAAAGACTTATGATCTGGAAGTCTGGCTGCCTGCACAAAACACTTATCGTGAAATATCCTCCTGCTCCAACTTTGAAGATTTTCAGGCACGACGCATGTTGGCGCGTTATCGGCCCGCTGATGGTGGTAAGCCGGTGTTGGCACATACCGTGAATGGGTCTGGCCTTGCCGTGGGACGAACATTGGTGGCAGTCATGGAAAATTATCAAAATGCCGACGGCAGTATTAGCGTACCGGAAGTGTTACAGCCCTACATGGCTGGAATGAATATCATTTCTGTCACGTAATCGTAGGGTGGGCATTGCCCACCAGAACCGCTGTATAAAAGGGTTTTTATGCAATATTTCCCCGTTTTTTTTGATCTTCATGGCAAACGTTGCCTGGTTGTGGGTGGCGGCGATGTGGCGGCACGCAAGGTGTCGTTATTATTTCGTGCCGGTGCTGAAGTTAACGTGGTGTCGCCGAAGTTATGTGAGAGTCTGCAAAATCGTGTTGCCAACAACGAAATTTCTCACGTAGCGCGTGATTTTGAAGATACGGACATTGAAGCTTGCGCATTGATTGTCGCAGGCACCGATGACCATGCTGTGAATAAACATGTTTCTGATTTGGCGCATGCCCGTTGCATCCCCGTTAACGTGGTAGATCAGCCCAAACTGAGCAGTTTTATTGTGCCGTCGATTATTGATCGCTCGCCGGTACAGGTCGCTGTGTCTACCGGTGGAGCTTCACCGGTTTTAGCACGGTTGTTACGCGCACGTTTGGAAACATTGATTCCGTCTGCTTACGGCCGCCTGGCAGCACTGATGAATGAATTTCGTGGCAAGGTGAAAGACAAACTCACTGATGAAGGAAAACGTCGGCATTTTTGGGAAGATGTAGTACAGGGCTCCATCGCTGAACTGATTTTTGCGGGTAAAGAAGAAGCCGCACGAGAAGCTATGCATTCTGCCGTGGATGCTGCACAGGTTGCAGAAGACCGGGGTGAAGTTTATCTGGTGGGTGCCGGGCCAGGCGATCCTGACCTACTGACTTTTCGTGCATTACGTCTGTTGCAGCAGGCTGATGTAATTGTTTACGACCGTCTGGTATCCGCTGAAATTCTTGATATGGCGCGTCGTGATGCCGATCTGGTCTATGTGGGTAAAAAACGTGATCAACATACACTGCCACAAGAAGACATCAATTTACTGTTAGCTCGTATTGCCAAAAAAGGTAAACGTGTATTGCGTCTGAAAGGAGGCGATCCATTTATTTTCGGTCGTGGTGGAGAAGAAATTGAAACCTTGATGCAGGAAGGCGTACGTTTCCAGATTGTGCCAGGTATTACGGCAGCAGCGGGTGCGGCCTCTTACGCAGGTATTCCGTTGACCCACCGTGACTATGCGCAATCCGTTACCTTCGTTACCGGCCACCTCAAAGATGGCAGCATGAATCTCAACTGGGTTGCGTTGGCCCAACCGCATCAAACTCTGGTGGTATATATGGGGTTGTTAGGCGTAAAAACCTTGTGTGAGGAATTAGTAGAACACGGTTTGTCGGTAGATACACCCATGGCGTTAGTGCAAAAGGCCACAACGCGCGAACAAAAGGTATTGTCGGGGACACTGGGTAGCATGCCTGGTTTGCTTGATAACACCACCATCAAGCCACCGACATTGATTATTGTTGGTGAAGTGGTGGCACTGCACAAAAAACTGGCCTGGTTCGGTGGAGAAAAACTGTAGGTAAAGAACGTGCATGAAATAATTTGGACATTCTGACTTGTCCTTTATACGCCTGGTCGAACAATCTCAATCGCTGCATAGACTCACTATGTGCCTCTTGAGTTCGTTCGATCAGAAGCAAAAATTCGGCGTTATCATTGTCTAAACTATTCTATACCCGTGGCGTTTGGGGTTTAGGGTTACGTGTGCGTCATATTTTCTTCATGGCGAGGCGAAATGACGCGTAATAGTCGTTCTATTGCAAGGAGTTTCAACGCGGCCATGGAAGAAATAGGGCATGCACACGACCTAAATCTCAATCGCTACGGGTATATCTCCTTCCTAACATTTTATTTCAAGCTGATAAGCTTAGGAATGGAACACAATAACTCATACAATTGGCACCTCTGCTTCAGCCCGTCTTCGCCCGTTCTTCAATCACAAAAGCTCGAAATAGAACGACTATTCCTGCACTTTTGTTCAATCAGAACGAACGAATACGAACTAAATCAGAGC
>WFQM01000119.1 GCA_015487095.1 Gammaproteobacteria bacterium
CCCCATTGTTGATCTTTCCCTGTAACGATAAACCTTAAGCAATTAAACCGGGCTTCCTGTGTGTTGCAGGTTGGCTGTGAGTTTGCTGAACGGAACGCGTCTCTATCATCACGCGCAACCGGCACATGCCAGGCTCGCGCTGATCACCCCGCAAATTACCACTTCACCTAGTTCCCGAAACCGACAGACCACGCTATCATAGCCACCTGCACAGGTGCGGACCCGACAGACATCAGGTGATTGTCGGCAGCATGTGGCACAAAAACACAATAAAAATCATCAGACACAACCGTCGATACCGTTGATGCGGCATCCAATTAAGGAGTTATCGTGGCCTTTACCACCATTTCCAGCATGTTCGGCACCTCACCTATTCGCCCCCTGCAAAAGCATATGGAGAGTGTACAAGTCTGCATTTCTCAGCTCACACCCTTTTTTGATGCTGTGTTGGCCGGAGATTGGGACGAGGCACGCAAGCAACAAGCCGAAATCTCCCGTTTGGAAAATGCCGCTGATGATTTGAAGCGTGAGTTGCGCCTCAACATGCCCAGAAGCCTGTTTATGGCCATGTCCCGTCGTGATCTGCTGGAAGTCCTCACCATGCAGGACAAAATTGCCAATAAGGCTAAAGATATCGCCGGGTTAATCACCGGTCGTGAAATGTGTTTCCCGGCTGATTTTGGCCCGCTGCTCAAGGATTTCATTGCGCGCTCCATTGACGCCTCGGCACAGGCACAAAAGGCGATCAATGAACTCGATGAATTGGTGGAAACCGGCTTTCGCGGCAACGAGGTACAGCTTGTCGAAGCCATGATTCATAAACTTGATGAGATCGAGAGCGACACAGACACCATCCAGGTCAAAATCCGCTCCGCACTGTTTGCTATCGAAACCGAACTGAACCCGGTGGAGGTGATGTTTCTGTATCGCATCATCGACTGGATTGGTGACCTTGGAGACCTAGCGCAACGAGTCGGCAGTCGTCTTGAATTAATGCTGGCCAGGTAGCAGGAAGATGATCATGGAATATGGAATGATTTTCATCGTACTCGCCTGCGTGTTCGGTTTTTTCATGGCCTGGGGTGTGGGTGCCAATGATGTCGCCAACGCCATGGGCACTTCGGTAGGATCAAAGGCAATTACCGTCAAGCAGGCAATCATCATTGCCGTCTTCTTCGAGTTTGCCGGAGCCTTTTTGGCGGGTGGGCAGGTCACCGCCACAATCCGCAAAGGCATCATTGAAACCAGCAGTGTTGCAAGCTCACCCGAGATACTGGTTTACGGTATGTTGGCCTCTCTGCTGGCAGCCGGTATCTGGCTGTTGGTAGCGTCACGTTTAGGATGGCCCGTTTCCACCACGCACACCATCGTGGGTGCCATTGTCGGTTTTGCCATGGTTGGCATCGGTGTAGACGCCGTGAAATGGGGAAAAATCGGCACTATCGTCAGTAGCTGGGTGGTCTCTCCGGTGTTGGCCGGCAGTATCGCCTATGCGTTGTTTTTCAGTGTGCAAAAATTGATTCTGGGGACCACTGATCCGCTCAAAAATGCTAAACGCTACGTACCCTATTATATGTTTCTGGTGGGTTTCATTATCGCGCTGGTGACCCTGATGAAGGGGCTGAAACATGTCGGCATCCACCTCGAAACCAGTGAAAACATTATTGTCGCGTTACTGAGTGGTGCGGTTGTGATGTTCATCGGTAAATATTTTATCAGCAAATTAACGTTTGATCCCGCCGCTGACAAAGACTTCCATTTCACTAACGTCGAAAAAATCTTTGGCGTATTGATGATAATTACCGCCTGCGCCATGGCCTTTGCTCACGGCTCCAACGATGTGGCCAACGCCATCGGCCCGGTAGCCGCCGTCATCAGTATCGTTGGCAGCGGTGGCGAGCTGGCACAAAAATCGCCGCTGCCTGTCTGGGTATTATTACTGGGAGCCAGTGGCATCGTCATCGGTCTGGTCACCTACGGCCACAAAGTCATGGCCACCATTGGCACTGGCATCACCGAACTGACACCGAGCCGCGGATTCGCCGCGACCCTGGCCGCCGCAACCACCGTCGTCATCGCGTCAGGCAGCGGATTACCCATTTCCACCACGCACACATTAGTGGGTGCCGTGCTCGGTGTTGGCCTGGCACGCGGCATCGCAGCGCTGAACCTCAACGTGGTGCGCACTATCTTTATGTCGTGGGTGATCACTCTGCCAGCCGGTGCCATTTTGTCGATTATTTTCTTCTTTGGCCTGAAAGCCATATTTTCCTGAATACCGGCAAACACATAAAATATGTCCTCCCTGTTTGATTTCGACAAACCTGCCGATGCCTACGCAGTGATGGGCAATCCCATCAGCCATTCCCGGTCGCCACAGATTCATGCTGCCTTCGCGCAACAGACCGGGCAGCGCATCGTGTACACCGCGACCCAGGTGGACCCCGGTGGTTTTGAACAGGCGGTGGGTAATTTTTTTGCCAACGGCGGCAAGGGACTGAACGTCACCGTGCCCTTCAAAACCGAGGCATGGAAACTGGCCGGTGAACTGGGGCCGGAAGCCGAGCGAGCTGGCGCTGTAAACACCCTGTTAATGAATGCCAAAGGCATATTAGTAGGGCACAACACCGATGGTATAGGACTGGTACGTGACATCCTGCACAACCACGGCGGCAGTATCGCCGGGAAAAAAATCCTCCTGCTGGGTGCCGGTGGTGCAGCACGCGGAGTAGTGCGACCACTGTTGGCCGAAGCACCCGTCCAACTGTTAATAGTGAACCGCACCGCCAGCCGGGCACATGAACTGGCTGCTGATTTCAATATTCTGGACAACAAAAAAACCCTGATCACGGGTAGCGGTTTTGATGACTTGGCGGCACAACATTTCGACCTCATCATCAACGCCACTGCTGCCAGCCTGCAAGGTGAAGTTCCGCCCTTGCCTGACGAAACCTGCACTGCAAGCACCTGGTGTTACGACATGATGTACAGTGCCGAGCCCACTCCTTTCATGCGCTGGGCTGAGCAGCACAATGCGGAAAAATCCGTGGATGGATTGGGCATGCTGATAGAGCAAGCCGCAGAATCATTTTTTCACTGGCGTGGTGTGCGGCCGGACACAGCCCCGGTCATTCAAACCATTCGCGCCCAACTGCTAAACACATAAATCGACCCTGCAAGATATACTCATCAATACAGAGTGAAACTGTAGGGTGGAACAAGCGCAGCGGTTCCACCAGCAGGCTATAAAAAACAACAAATCGCCTCTGTGCTCACGACCGCTGACAAAAAACCTGCAACAACGATTCACCGGTCAACGGCGATAATTGATCAATTCTTGAACATATCCCTTTCCTGCTTGGTGGAACCGCTACGCTTGTTCCACCCTACCCGCTTGAACCTGATTAAGTCTGACCCGTAAACTGCCGCTATTTTCCAGTGTTACGTTAATACACAACGGCACGCCCTGTTATCGAGCACGAGGTAATTCAATTTACTTATTGCCACCTCAAGCACAGTAATTGGCTATATCAAAATATGCTGACATATACTCTGTGACCGTTTTTGAATAACACGCGGCACCAGTAAACCCATCGCCAACGGATAAAGGCCCGATTTTTATGCCAATAACAAATACTGCCAATGGGCAGGAGGTTGCTCTCGAAAAAGGCGTAGAAGTCAAAAACACCACCTGCTACATGTGTGCCTGTCGCTGTGGCATTCGCGTCACCCTGCGTGACGGCGAAGTACGTTACATTCAGGGCAACCCGGACCACCCGCTTAATAAAGGCGTGATCTGCGCCAAGGGCAGCTCCGGGATCATGAAGCAGTATTCTCCGGCGCGACTCACCAAACCCCTGAAACGCCGCGAAGGTGCGGAACGTGGTGCATCAGATTTTGAGGTCATTTCCTGGGATGAGGCCTTCGAGATGATGGAGACCCGCCTGCGGCACTTGCGTACAACTGATCCAAAAAAGTTTGCCCTGTTTACCGGTCGTGACCAGATGCAGGCCTTAACCGGCATGTTTGCAAAAAACTTTGGTACGCCCAACTACGCGGCTCATGGTGGCTTCTGCTCGGTGAACATGGCCGCAGGCATGATTTACACCATTGGCGGCTCTTTTTGGGAATTCGGTGGCCCGGACCTGGAGCGTTCCAAATTATTCCTGATGTTCGGTACCGCCGAAGATCACCATTCCAATCCGATGAAAATCGAGCTGTCCAAATTCAAACGCAATGGTGGACGCTTTATCTCCATCAACCCGGTACGCACGGGTTATTCCGCCATTGCCGATGAATGGGTGCCCATCAAACCCGGCACCGACGGTGCGCTGCTGTTGGCACTGATTCACGAGATCATCAAAACCGGCCTTTATGACCGTGACTTCCTGATCCAATATTCCAACAGCGCCCAACTTATCAACATCGACACAGACAGCGACGATTTCGGTCTGCTGATGCGTGGCGATGACTACGATGAAGGCAAAGCCTACCCCCACGATGAAATGTGGTGGGATCGCAATACTGACAAAGCCGTGCAAACACACACAGAAGGCGCTGACCCGGTGCTATTGGGCGAATTTACCCTGGCCGACGGTACCCCGGTAAAAACCGGTTTCCAGTTGCTGGTGGAGCGAGTCAAGGATTACACCCCGGAATGGGCGGCCGATATCACCAGCATTCCCGTGGATACCATCCGCCGTCTGGCCCACGAAATGGGTATTACCGCCCGTGACAAAAAGATTGAATTACCCATCGCCTGGACCGATGCCTGGGGCAAGGAACATGAATCTGTCACCGGCAACCCCGTGTCATTTCACGCCATGCGCGGCCTTGCGGCACATTCCAATGGCTTTCAAACCATTCGCGCATTATCAATCCTGATGTCACTGCTCGGCACCATTGATCGTCCTGGCGGTTTCCGTCATAAAGCACCATTCCCACGCCCTATTCCGCCCTGTCCGAAAACCCCCAATGGTCCACACGGGGTAAAACCCGACACGCCGCTCGGCGGTATGCCACTAGGCTGGCCTGCCGACCCCAACGATTTGTTTGTGAACGATGACGGTAGCCCCATACGCCTGGACAAGGCTTTTTCCTGGGAGTTTCCGCTCTCGGTACACGGCATGATGCATAACGCCATCACCAACGCCCATCGGGGTGACCCGTACAAAATCGACACACTGATGATTTTCATGGCCAACATGGCCTGGAATTCCACCATGAATACAGTGGAAGTCCGCAAAATGCTCAATGATAAAGATGAAAACGGTGAATACAAAATCCCTTTTCTCATCGTTTGCGATGCCTTCCAGTCCGAGATGATCGCCTTTGCCGATCTGGTATTGCCGGACACCACGTACCTGGAGCGTCATGATGTGATGTCCATGCTCGACCGGCCCATTTCCGAGTTCGATGGCCCGGCGGACTCGGTGCGTATCCCGGTGCTGCCCCCCAAAGGTGAATGCAAACCGTTTCAGGAAGTGCTCATTGAGCTGGGCTCACGCCTTGGCCTTCCCGCCTTCACCCACAAGGATGGCTCGCGCAAATTTTCTGACTACCCCGATTTCATCACCAATTTCGAAACCGAGCCCGACTCCGGCATCGGCTTTCTCGCGGGCTGGCGCGGCAAGAGCGGTGAAAAAATCATGAGTGGGGAGCCCAATCCCAAACAATGGGAAATGTACGAAAAAAACAACTGTGTGTTTCATTACGTGCTCCCCAAATCGTACCAGTACATGCGTAACTGGAATCAGGGATATCTGGAATGGTCGCGATATCACCGCCTGACCCGTTACACGGACCCCATCAATATTCACATTTACAGTGAGGTGCTACAGAAGTTCCGTTTAAGTGCCCAGGGCAAATACGCGGGCAAACAGCCGCCGGATCATTTACGCAAACGCATCGAAACCTACTTTGATCCGCTGCCATTTTATTACGAACCACTGGAAAGCCAGTTGTCGGACAAACAAAAATATCCGCTCAACGCCATCACCCAGCGCCCCATGGCCATGTACCACAGTTGGGATTCGCAAAATGCCTGGCTGCGACAGATTCACACACATAACTATTTGCACGTAAACCCCAAAACTGCACGCGCTGCGGATATCAACGACGGCGACTGGATGTGGGTGGAATCACAATGGGGCAAGGTGCGCTGCATGTGCCGTTTTTCCGAAGCCGTGGAACCCGGCACTGTGTGGACCTGGAATGCCATCGGCAAAGCCAGTGGTGCATGGAATCTCACCCCCGAAGCCAACGAATCACAAAAAGGGTTTTTGCTTAATCATTTGATTTCAGAAGAACTGCCTGCCCACGAAACGGGTGAACATATTTCCAACTCCGATCCCATTACCGGTCAGGCTGGCTGGTACGACGTACAAGTGCGCATATACAAAGCCGATGCCAACGAAGAGCATGTGAGTTCACCACAATTTGACACCATGCTGCCTGTGCCCGGAGAAGCAAAGCGCAAATCATGGCTGAGTTATTTTGCCGGTAAAAAACCTGCCAAACTCAATATCGGAAGGAAGAAATGAAAATCCAACACAGAGGCACAAAGATGCAGAGGGCGCAGAGTTTTTTTGTGAACATGGCGAATATGTATTTTTACAACAAATACTCTGAAATGATTAACCGTTTAAATATAAAGTATTTTCTTTGCGTCTCCGCGCCTCTGCATTTTTTTGCTTGAGTGAATCAACTATGACCCAACTCGCATTAGTGATCGATTTAAACGTTTGTGTCGGCTGCCACGCCTGTGTCACCAGTTGCAAGCAATGGAACACCTCCGGCGCTGCCGGTTCATTGATGGATGACAATCCCTACGACAAAGACCCCACCGGTACTTTTTTTAACCGCGTGCAAACCTACGAAGTGGGCGAATTTCCCAACACCGAAACCGTACACTTTCCCAAAAGCTGCCTGCATTGTGAAGACCCGCCCTGTGTCCCCGTATGTCCCACCGGAGCCAGCTATAAACGTAAGGAAGACGGTATCGTATTGGTGGATTACGATAAATGTATCGGTTGCAATTATTGTTCATGGGCCTGCCCCTACGGCGCACGCGAAATCGATGAAAAACAAAAGGTGATGAAAAAATGCACCCTCTGTGTAGATCGCATCTACGATGAGTCGCTGCCAGAAACTGAACGTAAACCCGCTTGCGTGCTGGCTTGCCCCACCTCGGCACGCCTGTTTGGTGACGTGCATGACCCCGAGTCTGAAGTCTCTCGCGCTATTTGTGAAAGCGGCGGCTATCCATTAATGCCCGAATGGGGCACACAACCCGCCAACCACTATTTACCGCGCCGTAAAACCACGATCAAACTTCACGAAGATGAATTAACCCGCGCAGATAACCCGCTTAAAAAGGATGGCCGGCTACCCAGAACCGACCCGGATGCACCTTTTTTGGAAGACAGCGTATCCTGGTAAATACTTAACGTTATGTACACAAGGTGGGCAATGCCCACCTTATGTACGGGTCGTTTTTTCGGAGAAAATTCATGCATCCTGCATTCTCAGTTATTTTTTTAACCACCTTGATCGGTGCCGGGCAAGGTCTGTTCCTGGCCCTGGTCACCGCCGAAGCATTCAGTCATATGGGGGCCCTGGCATTGCAGGAACACAACTTTTACAGCAATGGCAGTCTGTTATCACTCGGCTTGTTAATCGCAGGACTGGTTGCTTCATTTTTCCATTTAGGTCACCCCGAACGGGCTTGGCGCTCCGCCGCCATGTGGCGTACCTCATGGCTGTCCCGCGAAGTCATCGCTCTACCCGCATTCATGAGTGTCGTCTTTATCTACGGCCTGCTCCATTACCTGGAATGGAACCCGAAAATCTTTGGCACAGCAGCACTGCCCGAAGCCGACCTTACACTGATGGTCGGCATCATCGGTATAGTTTTGTGTTTTGCGCTATTCATCTGCACCGGAATGATCTACGCCTGCCTGAAGTTTTTGCAGGAATGGCACACACCCCTAACACCCCTTAATTACACCCTGCTCGGCATGAGTTCCGGCTTTACTCTGGCCACCGCCTTTGCCACACAATACAGCCTGGAAATGACCGGTCTATTCGGTACCTGGGCCATTATCCTCACCTTTACAGCCCTGCTCACCCGCACAGCATCATTACTGCGCAACAAACGCATTAAACACCGCTCCAGCTTGCGCACAGCAATTGGTGTGCGCCACAACAATATTCAACAAAAATCCCAAGGCTCCATGGGCGGTTCATTTAATACCCGTGAATACTTCCATGGCATGAGTGCGGCTTTTCTCAAATCTGTTAAATGGATTTTCCTGCTACTGGCCTTTCCGCTTCCCCTGCTACTTCTTGGCATGGGCCTGAGCAATGATGTAACCGTATTATTAGTATTGGCTTTTATCGTGCAATATGTGGGGCTTATTGCCGAACGCTGGTTCTTCTTTGCGCAGGCTAATCATCCACAAAATCTGTATTACCAGACGATTTAGGAGGATTATTGCTCCGAGTGACTGGGTTATACTGCATACATGTCTCAGCTTATTGATCCCCATGGCCGCTCCATCGACTACATCCGTTTATCGGTAACAGACCGCTGTGACCTGCGTTGTTTTTACTGTTTGCCCAAAGGCTTCAAAGGTTTTGAAGAGCCCGAGCACTGGTTAAGTTTTGATGAAATCGAACGGGTCATCCGTGCCTTTGGCGCACTGGGTACCCGCCGGGTACGCATCACTGGTGGTGAACCCCTGGTACGCAAAAACCTGCCCGCGTTAGCAGCCCGCCTGCAAAGCCTACCGGGTATTGATGACCTTTCGCTGAGCACCAACGCTGTGCAACTAACCCGCCATGCAGAAGATTTGTACGCTGGCGGTATACGTCGGCTCAATATCAGCCTGGACAGCCTGGACAAAAAACGCTTTCAGGAGATCACTGGCGGTAAACTGGAAAAAGTCATCGATGGATTAATGGCAGCCAAAGCTGCGGGTTTTACGCCCATCAAAATCAACATGGTGGTCATGAAAGGCATCAACGAAGACGAAGTGGAAACCATGGTGGATTTTTGCATTAAGCATGACTTCACCTTGCGCTTTATCGAAACCATGCCCATGGGTACCACAGGATGTGATGCAGTGAATCACTATGTAGATTTGCAAACCGTGCGCACCAAACTGAAACAGCGTTTTGACTTGGTTCCCGGAGTCATGCCTGGTGGCGGACCCGCGCGTTATCTACAAGTAGCGGGTACAGACCTGCGCATCGGATTTATTACACCTATCTCGCAACACTTTTGTGAAACCTGCAACCGGGTGCGTTTGTCGGTGGATGGCACACTCTACCTGTGCCTGGGGCAGGACAATAAATTTGAATTACGCCCGCTGTTACGCAACGGTATTTCCGATGATGGTTTACAGGAAGCGATTCAACATGCCATCACACTCAAGCCTGAACGCCATGAATTTAATGAAAAACCTTCACAGGTGGTGCGCTTTATGTCGGTAACGGGTGGATAGCCTTATAACCTGAAGCACTAATCATCAGCCGCATATGTACCCGTAGCGTTTGAGATTCGAGCTTTATTTTGTGATTGCAGGTAGTCTATTACACCACTCGCCGTTAATGTGAAAGTTGTTCCAATATCCATTCCCGCGCTTTTTAAACCTTTTGCGGTCCATTTATTACAGGTGTTCATCAAAAAATAGTCGCCCTCTCCGGCATAAAACTGACTGTCACCATACAACCCTTTTTCAAGTTCAATTATTTCTTTTTCTTCATTTCTACGAAAACTGTTCGAAATATATTTTAAGAGCGAGTCATATCCTTCATCACTCAGGTAAACAGGTTCGATTTCACTACCGGCAAAAAACTTGTGTGAGTTTCCTGAAACAGAAACCACATGAACAACAGATTCTGTTGGCCAGAACATGGCGCTAAAAACCAAACTGGCTGTAATTTTCCTGGATTGGTAAAAACCTTTGTCACCCCAGCCAAATTCAAGAAGATCAGTATTATCAAATCGTTTTGTTAATACAGGAATAAGATGTTGAATTTTATTTTTAGGTATTAAAAATCCTGTATGCCAGTCATGACTTATCACATAAATTTTATTGGTTTTTTCTGATAATGTATTTTCAGCAGATTTTACAATGTACGGCTTCGTTGAACACGCTACGGTCAGCAGCAGCACTAAAACCCCAAACATTAATTTCATCACACGGTGTTTTTTATTATAACGAATAGCGTTAGAACGGAAGCTACTCTCATTTTGTGGCATTTATGGATACTCCCCCAGCATTCTCTGTTTAAACACCCCGAAAACCTATCAGACCCAGTGTAAAAATGACTAAATACTGCAACAGCTTCTGTAGTTCATAAATGTTTTCAGGTTATCCAGGGACTGACATACTCCGTCCCGCCAGAGAATCATTTAATGGTATAATAAACAACCCCGTAGCAAGCTATCTCGCTACGCAAAGCGGGGTATTACAACTGCCAGATAAATTGCCTGACTTTCTCCCCAATACGGAGCAGAATAGATTGTCGGTACAATACTACAAGTCTTCTGCCTATATCCACTGATATATGGCATATCGCTAAATACCTGTACATAAACAATAATAACTGGATCAATACCACGGAAGCGATTAATTCATGAAACCCTGCTTTGTTTTATTCCAATGCTTATTACTCTCATCGGCATTATTTTTTTCACCTGCTTTTGCATCGTCCCTTCCACCTGGCAATACCCAAAAAGCACCTGCCTTACTGCTCGCCAATATTTATCAGCCCGGTATTACGTTAGAAAACTATTGGGTCAGTGAAAAACTTGATGGTGTACGAGCTTTCTGGAACGGTAAAAACTTCATTTCACGTCAAGGCAATACTTTTCATGCCCCTGAATGGTTCTTATCTCCCCTGCCCAAGACCGTATTGGATGGCGAACTTTGGATGGGCAGAGGAAAGTTTGAGCGGCTATCTGGCATAGTTAGACGACAATCGCCTGATGATTCTGACTGGAAAAATATTAAATTTATGATTTTCGATTTACCTGACAACCGTCAAACTTTTGATCGTCGGCTAAAACAACTTAAAAAAATAGTCCGCGACATTAACACACCGCACATACAAGCTGTTAATCAGACAAAAATTTCAACGCATGAAGCATTAATAAAAAAGCTCGACAATATCGTTCAGCAAGGTGGTGAAGGATTAATGTTGCACTCAGGACTTTCACTTTACAAAAAAGGAAGGTCTGATGACTTATTAAAATTGAAAAAATATTTTGATGCTGAAGCTGTCGTTATCAAACACCTTCCGGGGAAAGGAAAACATACGGGAATGCTGGGTTCAATGATCGTTGAAACTGCTAACGGGAAACGTTTTAAAATTGGCTCCGGGTTTTCTGATACTGAAAGAAAAAACCCACCTGCAATCGGCTCAACGATTACCTACAAATATTTTGGTCTGACAAATAAAGGAACCCCCCGGTTTGCCAGTTTCTTACGACACAGGAATTCACGTTAATTAAAAAACATCTGATTAATCCGCAAAACATATTCTCACGCCCAAAAGTCCCCCGGAGTCACTCAACCATTTCCGAAAAATTACGTTAAGAAATATCGCAACGATCCGGATGATGTGCCACATAGGCATAGGCCGTATCATAAAGGCGTTCTTTTCCGCGACGACTGCACTCCACGTACACCATATCCAGCGCCTCGCGGGAATCATCTGCGGCATCACCCACGCCCGGCAAACTTCGGCATACACAGCGTTTCACAAATTTCATCAATGCCTTGTTCGACATATGGCGTAATGCGCGCTCCAGTTTTTCCAGTTTCATCATGATGTCTCCATGTTATGTTTACTGCAATCCGTACTCTATAGACGTTATTTTCTGATATTCCGGTTCCGCTACCCGGACATCCTTTTCTCTTTTTTATCGGCTGATCATAAAGCCTGCGCATGACAGAAATGTGAACTTCATCACAAAACAACAGACAAAAAATTTGTCGATTTGTGCTTGCGAAGAGGCAGGAATGCACTCACAATCCAGAGACAAATGTTGATTAGTTTTATCGGCTTTTATCTTTCCAACAACACACCCAAAGGAGAACTTAGTCATGTATCAACAAAACATATTGAGCGGCATTTTGTTAGCAGGTGCTCTGTTCGCTTCCAGCGCAACACTGGCTTGCGAATCTATGGGGCCAGCCACTCACATGGGTCAGCTCATGTCGGTAGATGCTGGTAAACACACCTTCACCATTCGTGATGCAGAGTCCAGCAGCCCCATTACCTTCATCGCCACGCAAGAAATCATCACTGGCCTGAAAGGTTTTGCTGGCAGTCTGATGGTGAACTACGAAGAAAGCGACGACGGTGACTTAAATGCAGTAGGTGTTACTTTCTAAGCCTTCCCTGCCAACACAAAAATAAAGGCGGAGCACCTCATTGGGTGCCCCGCCTTTTTTATGTCAGTCTTTTACATGAGAGAAATAAGCAAATACCCTGATACACGCCTACCGTAACAGTGACATTCGGGATAGACTTCTGGGATTCATTCCTTTGGGACCAGCAACGCACAAATATATGCCCCAATTGCCGCCCCTTTCACACTGGTTTGCCAAGCAAACCGATCTCACCCACAAAAGTATCCTGCTCTCAGCAAGCGCGGCTCTGGTCGCCGTCGCTTTAGTGGGCTTGGCCAGCCAGCTAACTCTCAGTGGCTATGACCTGCCCATTATGGTGGCCTCCATGGGTGCCGCTGCGGTGCTGTTGTTTGTCGTACCCAGCAGCAAACTGTCTACCCCCTGGGCCTTTGCGGGCGGCCATCTGGTATCGGCGTTAATTGGTGTCACCTGCGCCCTGTGGATACCGCATATCCCATTGGCAACCGCAGTGGCCGTGGCTGGTGCCATCCTTGCCATGCATTATTTGCGCTGCCTGCACCCACCCGGTGGAGCCGCAGCACTGATGGCTGTACTGGGCGGCGAGTCCATACAGTCACTGGGCTATCAGTATGTGCTCACCCCGGTGTTACTCAATGTGGTCATCATGCTCGCCGTGACGCTCGTCTACTGGCGCTTGGCGGGCATTAATCAACAAAGCACAGGCCATCAGCAAACCCTGGATCACAATTGGCAACGTAGCGACGAGGAATGGTTGGCCAGTACTACGCCTTTTGATCAGAATGACCTCAGCCGTGCCATTTCCGAAATGGGTACTTTTATCGATATCAGTCAACAGGATCTGCACGAAATTTACGCACGAGCCCTGCAACAAGCTCACGGCCAGGGTTTTGGTGATATGCGTTGTGCCGAGATAATGTCGCACCCCGCCCTATCCGTGCAATACGGCAGCGAACTGGAAGAAGTATGGCAATTGTTTGAACAACACAATATTCGTGGCGTACCGGTGGTGGATAATTTTCAACACGTTATTGGCATCGTCACGGTAAGCAATTTCGTACATCTGGCCAGCGACAGCGCTGACACACCGCTGCCTGAGTCACGCAGCATGGCTGAGCGCCTCGCCCGGTTGCGTCAACGTACACCGGGATTTGAATCAAGCAAGGCAGAGGTGGTGGGGCAAATCATGAACAGCCCGGCGATTACCGCCCGACAGGACGAGCGCATTGCCGACAAGATCGACCTGTTCAACCAACACCACATTCATCACCTGCCGGTGGTGGATGACAAACGCAAACTCGTGGGAATGTTAACCCGGGAAGATATTATGACCGCGCGGGCCAGCCTGAAAATAAGCTAACCCTTAAACCTAAATTAATCAGTTGAGCCTACTGCGAACGTCTAATGCACTCAATCTCAAGGACTTTTTCGAACATTTTGAACTCACCGTATAGCTGATACGCTTTCATTCAAAATAACCGAAAAAGTCATTGATCTTGAGCACCTTAGCCGCTCTCGCGACGGCTCAACTGATGTGTTAGGTTAAATGTGAATCAAGGACTAAATCACCTTGTTAGTCTTTTTACTGAAAACACCGTCATTCCTGTATATTTTTAGCCAAAATCCAGGAGGTTCCCTCCCGAAAAAGCGTTTCAGTACATTGGGGGGTTATGTTGTCGTAGTCCTGACAAGTGACGTGTTATAAACGCAGAGGTCGCAGAGAAAAACACGAGAAACTTTGCGTCCTCTGCGTCTTTGCGCTCTTTGCGTTAAATACCGGTGATTTTTAAGAGTAACGTGCTTTTAGCCCTTAATTCACATTTAACAAAAACCCAGACCACAGCTTTCTGATGCGGCACACATATTTCCGCAACTTCCGCAATTCTCATCGTCCCTTATCAAATCTACTTCACAACCATTGGCCACCTGTCCGTCACAATCACTGTACCCCTTTGAGCACTGCGTAATTGATATCTTGCCAGCATCGCAAGCACCCATGCCATGTTTTACCAACACGGAGACATTGTCATCTGCCGTACCACTGCAATTGTTATCAACACCATCACAGACTTCGATAGCACCCGGATAAATATTGGCATTGCCATCATCACAATCCAGTGCGGCAACCACGCCATCACCGTCGGCATCTTTGCATTGCGGATCATTACTGGATGCTGTGCATAATGGCTGCGCCGGTGTGACTGCGGTCGATGTACTCCCTCCTCCGGAAACCATGCCCTTGCGATCACAAAAAGCAATAACGCCCAGCTCTGAGGTTTGTCCTGCCAGCACCTGAACACCCTGATTCTGATTCAATAAACGGTCACCTTTACGATAAAACAGGGTGTAACTTCCCGCACCCAAACCATCAAGCTGAAACTGTCCACTCTCATCCGTGATGACGGTAAACATTTTTCCTGGCACATAAACCTGCATGCCATCCAGTCCACCCAGCCCACAATAATTGACCGTGCCACGAATTGATCCCCGTGTTTCATCTGCCGTTACCACCACAGCGAAAGACAAAAGCAACACCGCAATGCAAAACCGTTGAAAAAGTGAACGCATATATTTGACCTTCCTGAACCATTTGAAAAAGGGGCGAAATACGCCGGGGCGGGCATCAAACCACGACGCACTACTGCGGCTGCCGGACTATAACAAACTCGCTTGATACTGTCTTGCGTCTCAACATTCAACCCGTATTTTGGCTATACTTGGCCATATCATTCAAATCGGCAAGGGGGTTCACATGACCTCGGTAACCATGGTGACTAACGATAGCGCGGCCCTCCACACCACCAAAACCAACAACCGCAATGTCAAGGAGACACAAGCTTATCCAGCCACACCGGCGGTAAAAGCGCACGAAAATGCGATTCCTGCACCTCAACAAAACGTAAAACGGAACCAGCGCCAGAGAAGAAAACAGGAGCGTCGGCAACAACAAAAGTCTGTGTTGCTTGATACACGTAGCGGCCATGATCGACGCAATATAGGCAACACCCAAACGGTTACAAGCGAAAACAAACAACCTGTTACCCACATTGACGTTTATATTTGATCGGTGGCATCAGATATACCGCAAAGAGGAGTTTTTCTTATTTTTTGCGTGTTGAAACATACAAACCCGGAATCCAGGTTTTATGGATTTTAGTGGTGGCCGCCAGATCATCATTTGCGTCATCAACAAAACGAAAATGATTAATGCCAAAACGAACCACATCGTTATTTTTTAGCTGGCAGGCATCAATGCGCTGGTCATTTACAAATGTGCCATTGGTACTGCCACAGTCTTCAATAAAATATTCAAACATATTTGTCGGCTCAGCAACGTGCCGCGCCTCAATTTGCGCATGATGCTTGCTGACCAGTTCATCATGAATCGTAATATCGTTTTCCGTGCCACGACCTATGCGCGACACAAGATTTTCCAACCGCAGTATCACGCCTTGCGCATTGCCCTTGAATTGTATGAGCGCCGCCATATCATTGCTCCCGTAGATCAGTCCACAAGGCTACACGCAATATCAACAAATTTCACGTCAATGATCATCCTAAATTAATCCGTTGAATCGTAGCGAGAACGACTATGGTGTTGAAGCAACGTAAACACGACAACAGGAGCAATTTCCATGTCAAACCACACTTACAAACTTGTCGAACTGGTCGGCTCATCCTCCAAGAGTAGCGATGATGCCATTCATAATGCCATTGAACGCGCCACCAAAACATTGCGTAACATGGATTGGTTCGAGGTCACCGAAACCCGTGGCCATTTGCAAAATGGCAAAATTGCCCATTTCCAGGTCAAACTGAAAGTAGGCATTCGACTGGATGATTGACCTTTTGCATTTCCATTATTTATCGCCCGGCAGCAACTTTCCCTGTCCCCGGTTTTTACCCGCCGCTCATCCGCTTTTCCATAGCCACTGAATTAGTGTGTCTATGAAATAAATGGCATCGAAACCTTAAAAATATTGTCATACTGCCGAACTTCCCCACTTGACAGCAGGGGGAAACTCCAAGTATTTCTAATAAAGGGCTGCGGCCAAATCGTCAAAAATACATTAACTTACTGAAAGAAAAAGAAATTATGGGAAAATCACTGGTCATCGTCGAATCACCGGCCAAGGCAAAAACCATCAACAAGTACCTGGGCAAGGATTTTATTGTGAAATCCAGCGTGGGCCATATCCGCGATTTGCCCACCAGCGGCAGCGCCGCCAGCAAGTCCAAAATGGACCCAAAGGCGCGCGCCAAGCTTGCTGCTGAGTCACGCAAATTAGACCCGGTGGAACGTGAAAAACGCAAACGTGAACGTGCCGCCAAAACGCTGATAAATCGCATGGGTATCGACCCGGAAAATAACTGGGATGCACACTACGAGATCATGCCGGGCAAAGAAAAAGTGGTGGCAGAATTACAAAAACTGGCAAAAAATGCCGACACTATTTATCTCGCCACTGACCGGGATCGCGAAGGGGAAGCCATTGCCTGGCACCTGACACAAACTATCGGTGACAAAATACCGTTCAAGCGTGTGGTGTTCAATGAAATCACCCAAAATGCCATTCAGGCGGCCTTTGCCAATCCCTCCACACTGGATTTTGATCAGGTTCACGCACAACAGGCTCGACGCTTTCTTGATCGCGTGGTGGGTTACATGCTGTCACCCTTGTTGTGGAAAAAACTGGCCCGAGGCCTTTCTGCCGGCCGAGTGCAATCCGTAGTCACCAAACTGGTGGTGGAACGGGAGCGGGAAATTCACGCTTTCGACCCGGAAGAATACTGGGAAGTGTTTGCCAATTTGCGCACCACCAAAAGCGAAGCGCTGCGCATGCAGGTAGCCAAGCAAAACGGACATAATTTCCGCCCGCCGAACAAGGGACTTACCGATGCAGCGCTGGCCATACTGGAACGCGCCGATTACAACGTAGTCAAGCGTGAAGTACGGCCATCGTCGAGCAAACCCAAAGCGCCTTTTATTACGTCCACTTTGCAACAGGCCGCCAGTACACGGCTGGGTTTTGGCGTGAAAAAAACCATGATGATGGCACAACGGCTTTACGAAGCCGGTTACATCACCTACATGCGAACCGATTCCACCAACCTCAGCAATGAAGCCGTGGCAGCGGTGCGTGACTACATCGGCGACAAATACGGTAAAAAATATCTGCCGGAAAAGGCCATTGCTTACAGTAGCCGTGAGGGCGCTCAGGAGGCGCATGAAGCCATTCGCCCCTCCAATGTACACACTATGATGTCTGACCTGAATAATGTCGATAAAGATGCTGTGCGGTTATACGAGCTTATCTGGCGTCAGTTTGTCGCCTGCCAAATGCCCCCCGCAAAATTTGATGTCACCACACTCAAAGTGGATGCCGCTGGTTTTGAACTACGCGCCAAAGGCCGTGTGGTGGTCTTTGATGGTTGGACCAAAGTACAGCCCCCACAGCAAAAAAACAGTGATGATATTCTCCTGCCCGCCGTGGCAGAAGGGGACGTGATGTCACTGGTGAAGCTCGACCCTTCACAGCATTTCACCAAACCACCTGCACGTTACAGTGAGGCATCGCTGGTGAAAGAGATGGAAAAACGCGGTATTGGCCGACCATCCACTTACGCCTCCATTATTTCCACCATTCAGGACCGTGGTTATGTCACCGTGCAAAACCGGCGTTTTTATGCGGAAAAAATCGGTGATATTGTCACCGAACGGTTAACAGAAAATTTCAAAGACCTCATGGATTACAGCTTCACGGCCAACATGGAAGAAAAACTGGATTCCATTGCCACTGGTGAAAGCAATTGGCTGAACGTGCTTGATGCATTTTATGAAGACTTCAAATCCAAGTTGGAAATTGCCGACCAGGACGAAGGCGGCATGCGTAGCAACGATCCCATTACCACGGATATTCCCTGTACAAACTGTGGTCGCCCCATGCAGATTCGTGCCGGTTCCACCGGTGTGTTTCTTGGTTGTTCAGGCTATTCACTGCCCCCCAAAGAACGCTGCAAATCCACCATGAATCTCATCCCTGGCGATGAAGCTGTGGATGTGGATGCCGACGAAGAAAGCGAGGCTCGTGCATTAATGCAACGTCATCGTTGCCCGAAATGCAGTACTGCCATGGACAGTTATCTGATCGATGAACAACGTAAATTCCACATCTGTGGCAACAGTCCCGATTGCACCGGTTATGAAGTGGAAACCGGCAAATTCCGTATCAAGGGTTACGATGGGCCACTTATCGAATGCGATAAGTGTGGTGCCAATATGCAACTCAAAACGGGACGTTTTGGCAAATATTTTGGCTGCACCAACGAGGAATGCAAAAACACACGCAAACTTTTACGCAACGGAGAGGCCGCCCCCCCAAAAGCCGATCCTGTGCATATGAAAGAATTGCCCTGTGAAAAGTCTGACGGTTATTTTGTGCTCCGTGATGGTGCTGCGGGTATATTTCTTGCCTCCAGTGCCTTCCCCCGCTCCCGCGAAACGCGCGCGCCACGGGTTAAAGAATTAATCCCGCATAAATCCGAGCTTGACCCCAAACATTTGTATCTGTGCGACGCCCCACTGGAAGACAGCCAGGGCAACGATGCCATCATCCGCTTTAGCCGTAAAAACAAAGAGCAATATGTAATGTCTGAAGTCGATGGCAAAGCCACCGGATGGACAGCGCATTACATTGACAAAAACTGGGTGGTCAGCGAAGCACCGAAAAAGACTGTGAAAAAGAAGGCGGCAAAAAAGAAAACCGCAAAGAAAAAAACAGCGAAAAAAAAGACCGCCAAGTAATAATCCTAAATTAATCAGTTAATTTTGTTGTGCGGATTGTGCAGAAAGCTCCGTCAAAAACCGCAGGTACTCGTCCTCATCCCAGGGACGCCCACCCAGCGCCTGATATCGAACAATGCCTGCCGGATCAACCAGATAGGTTGAAGGCAGGCCACGGGGTTTCCAGGCCTCGGTAACCTGACCATCAAGATCCATCAGCGACACAATATCCGGTGCCAGCAGACCCAGAAAAGTAAATACGGTATCTTCATCTTCCGCTGTATTGACGATGGCAAATGTCAGCGGTAATTTTTTGAATTTTTCCACCATATTCTGAATCGCAGGCATTTCCCGTCGGCAGGGACCACACCAGCTCGCCCAAAAATGCACGAAGATCCAACGGCCTTTTTCCTGTTCCAGACTGAAAGGGTTACCGTCAATATCATTTAATTCCAAAGGCGGGGCGGGATAAGCGGCAATCGATAAAATTCCTTTGGGAACAAGCAATGCCGAAGGGCTATCCTCTGCCCATACGAAACCACTGATCAACATGCAGCAGATAATGCTAAACGTATTACACATTTTTTTCATGGTGATTGTATCGCCCCTGCTGCATCTGCACATTGTAAATTATTCACTGTTGCAATCACCGGTTCAGTATTTTCCCCCAGCCCAAATTGGGCCCGCAACGAAAAAACAGCCGTTGTTTTTCGCAAAACAATGTTACCGCCTTCTTTCTCATCTGCATAAAAATCTAATGTCTCGGGTAACAGCATCCAGCGAAATGTGGATTGAGAGGCCAGAGGAATATTCATCTTTTTCCATAACGGCGGCCATTGTGAGCGCGGTATTCTCTGAAGCTTCCCGTCTTGGGACACAAACTCCCAGTTAGCCAAGTCCAGTTGCAGAACATCATTGCGCTTGTTTTTAATGCTCGCGGTAAAAAAACAATACGCAGACAGTGCCTCAATCATACTTGCGGGAAATCCTCGTGCCTCAAAAAAGGCGGCCATTTGCTCTGTGCTCCAGGGAAACAACTGTAGCCGCAACTGTGTATTTTCAAAACCTGGCGGTGGTCTTTCATCCTCGGCATACAAGATACCTATGGGGAATAAAGACAGCCCAAGAGCCAGCATCAGAAGCACTCTGAGAATAATCTGCCGCATAAAACACACCTGTTTTGTTGAGATTCACAATTATTATCAGCCATGGAACTCAGACTTCATCGGATGAGTCAAACCCTGAGGTTGGTTGCAAACTGACCGCAGGGGAATAACGCCAGTATAACGTCAAAATATTGCTTGGTTTGCCCGAATTTTGACAGTCCCTTCTGTCAAAAGGACAAGTTCACAACGTATCCGGCGTATAATATCTGGCATACGGTTTGCATCCTGAAATGGTGAATAAGATTCAATTTTATAAAAACTGACTCTATACTGAAAGCAGTGTTTCATAGTTTGTGGCCGTATCGGGTATGGCGCATTCAGTCCATAATCAGGCGCGTTACCACACGAAGTATAGGTCCATAAAAAGTCAATATTAATGCGGACTTTTAATAGTCCACTGGCGTCCGATACTAATTATGGATGCTGCAATTTCTTGAGAGGACGAGATCATGCCTATTTTTGAGCACTACCAGTCCCGGTACGAGCAGGCGCAGGAAGAGGAGATGTCACTTCAGGAATACCTGGACCTGTGCAAAAAAGAACCAACAACCTATGCCTCTGCTGCCGAACGCATACTCACTGCCATTGGTGAGCCCGAAATGATCGATACCCGGCAAGATCCACGCCTGAGTCGCCTCTTTTTTAATAAGCTCATCAAAATTTATCCGGCCTTCAAAGATTTTTATGGCATGGAAGACACCGTCGAACGGATCGTTTCGTTCTTTCGGCACGCGGCACAAGGTCTGGAAGAGAAAAAACAAATCCTGTATTTGCTAGGACCGGTGGGCGGCGGCAAATCATCTTTAGCAGAAAAACTGAAATCGCTAATGGAACAACAGCCTTTTTATGCCATAAAAAATTCACCCATTAATGAATCACCCTTGGGACTTTTTTCACCCGATGAAGATGCACGTATTCTGGAAGAAGACTACGGCATCGCAAAGCGTTATCTCAACGGCATCATGTCTCCCTGGGCCGTAAAACGCCTCCATGAATTTAACGGTGACATTACGCAATTCCGGGTAGTCAAACTTTACCCATCGATACAACGTCAAATCGGTATTTCCAAAACCGAGCCAGGCGATGAAAACAATCAGGATATTTCTTCACTCGTCGGCAAGGTGGATATTCGCATGCTGGAGAAATTCAGCCAGGATGACCCGGATGCCTACTCCTACTCTGGCGGACTTTGTCAGGCCAACCAGGGGCTCCTGGAATTTGTCGAAATGTTCAAGGCTCCCATCAAAGTATTGCACCCCCTGCTCACGGCGACTCAGGAAGGCAACTACATGGGAACCGAGGGTATTTCCGCGTTGCCTTTTAATGGCATTATTCTCGCGCACTCCAATGAGTCCGAATGGCTCAGCTTCAAAAACAACCGAAATAACGAAGCCTTCCTTGATCGTATTTTTATCGTCAAAGTGCCTTATTGTCTGCGTGTTTCTGAAGAAATTAAAATTTACGAAAAACTGCTGGCCAACAGCTCGCTCTCCGACTCTGCCTGCGCACCGGGCACGTTGAACATGATGGCGCAGTTCGCCATTCTGTCACGACTGAAAGAACCGGAAAATTCAAACATTGAATCCAAAATGCGTATTTATGATGGCGAAACATTGAAAGATGTTGACCCCAAGGCAAAATCTTACCAGGAGTACCGTGACTTTGCGGGTGTCGATGAAGGCATGACCGGACTATCCACTCGTTTTGCCTTTAAAATTCTTTCCCGTGTATTTAACTACGATCACACCGAAGTTGCCGCCAATCCCGTTCACTTGTTGTATGTACTGGAACAACAAATCGAACAGGAGCAATTTCCTCCAGAAGTCGCCGAAAAATACATGTCATTTCTCAAGGGGATACTGGCATCACGTTACGCAGAATTTATTGGCAAGGAAATACAGACATCCTATCTGGAGTCCTACTCCGAATATGGCCAGAATATTTTTGATCGCTATGTGACCTATGCTGATTACTGGATTCAAAATGAAGAGTATCGCGACCCGGATACCGGTGAAATTTTTGACCGGGCCGCACTCAATGAAGAATTGGAAAAAATCGAAAAACCTGCTGGCATCAGCAATCCCAAAGATTTCCGTAACGAGATTGTCACGTTTGTATTACGTGCCCGCGCCCGCAACAATGGCAGTAACCCGCACTGGACCAGTTATGAAAAACTGCGGGAAGTCATTGAGAAAAAAATGTTTTCCACTACCGAGGATCTACTCCCCGTTATTTCGTTCAACGCCAAGGCCTCGAACGAAGAACAGGGAAAACACCAGGACTTTGTCAACCGCATGACCGAAAAAGGCTATACCGAAAAACAGGTCCGCCTGTTATCGGAATGGTATTTGCGCGTGCGTAAAGCATCCTGATCACAGTCACCAGAGGCGGGTTTCGAGGGGCCAGGTAGAAATACTCACCTGGGTTCTCGACACTTGACACTGAATTTATGACCCAGATAATTGACAGAAGAATAAACGGTAAACACAAAAGCGCTGTCAATCGACAACGGTTCCTTCGCCGTTTTCGACAACAAATCAAAAAAGCGGTTTCTGATGCCATTGATTCACGCTCAATCACTGAAGTGGATCATGGCGAAAAAATCAATATCCCCAGCAAAGACACGCACGAGCCGGTGTTTGGCCATGGTCCTGGCGGACGACGTGATGCCGTTCACCCTGGCAATAAAGAATTTGTTAGCGGTGACCGTGTTGCGCGCCCACCAAACAGTGGGGGAGGCGGTGGAAGCGAAGCCAGCGACCAAGGGGAAGGTGAAGATGAATTCGCCTTTCAACTGTCTCGCGAAGAATTTTTAGAATTTTTCTTTGAAGACCTGGAGTTACCTGACCTGGTCAAAACCCAGTTGACTAAAGTCACTAGCTTCAAATCTGTTCGTGCTGGTTACAGCACCACAGGCGTACCTTCCAACATTGATATTGTTCGCTCATTAACGGGCGCACTCGCGCGTCGCATCGCACTACGCGCACCGTACTCTGTTGAACTGAAGGAAGCCCAGACAGCATTAACCGCACTATTATCCACGCCACAAAATGAAGGTGAGCACACAACCCGCATCCAGGAACTGGAAGAAGAGATACGCCGACTGGAAGATAAAATTGCCACTATTCCTTTTGTTGATACATTTGACCTGCGTTACCGTAACCGTATTCAGAAACCTACGCCTTCCACGCAGGCCGTTATGTTTTGCCTGATGGACGTTTCCGGTTCCATGGATGAAATCCGCAAGGAAATGGCCAAACGGTTTTTCATTTTGCTCTACTTATTTTTAACCAAAACCTACGAAAATATTCAAGTGGTTTTTATCCGTCACCACACCACGGCAAAAGAGGTCAATGAAGAGGATTTTTTCTATTCGCGGGAAACGGGTGGGACTGTGGTATCCAGCGCCCTGGAATTAATGCTGAAAATTATTAAAGAACGCTTTCCAAGTGATGACTGGAATATTTATGCAGCACAGGCCTCTGATGGCGACAACTGGGATGGCGACTCCCCTAACTGCCGCACGTTGTTAAACGACAACATCATGCCGCTGCTACAGTATTTTGCCTATATAGAAATCATGCCTCACAACCACCAAAGCCTGTGGCGTCATTACGAGGGCGTGAAAGTACAAAACCGCAACTTCGACATGCAATCCATTGATAGCGCTAACGAAATTTACCCTGTATTTCGTCAATTATTTGCCCGGAAACCCGCATGAATACCACTGAAAATAACATCATCAGCGATACTTCAGACTGGAGCAGCGAGCTTATTCAGCGTTACGATGCCGAGATTTCCCGTATCGCTGCTGACTATGGCCTCGACACCTACCCTAATCAAATTGAAATCATCAATAGCGAACAAATGATGGATGCCTACTCTTCGGTAGGCATGCCACTGGGTTACCACCACTGGTCTTTTGGCAAACAGTTTCTGGAAACTGAACAGCGTTACCGGCGTGGGCAAATGGGCCTGGCCTATGAAATCGTCATTAACTCCAATCCCTGTATTTCCTATTTAATGGAAGAAAACAGCATGCCTATGCAGGCGCTGGTTATCGCCCATGCCTGTTATGGCCATAATTCTTTTTTCAAAAACAATTACCTGTTTCAAACCTGGACCAATGCCGATGCAATCATTGACTATCTGTTATTCGCCAAAAAATATGTGTCAGATTGCGAGCGACAACATGGCATCGAAGAAGTTGAAGCCGTATTGGACTCCTGTCATGCACTGATGAATTATGGGGTTGATCGCTATAAGCACCCGCCCGGCTTGTCCGCACTGGAAGAGAGTGGCCGCCAAAAAGAACGGGAGGAATACTTACAAACACAGGTCAATCACCTGTGGAGCACAATCCCCGTTAAAGAAAATGCAGACGACACCCCCGAGGAAACCCGCTTTCCCACTGAGCCCGAAGAAAACCTTCTATATTTTATCGAAAAAAATGCACCGTTAATGGAATCATGGAAACGCGAACTGGTTCGTATCGTCAGAAAAGTGGCTCAGTATTTTTATCCGCAGCGACAGACACAGGTGATGAATGAAGGCTGGGCAACATTTTGGCACTATACCATTTTAAATACGCTTTACGATGAAGGCTTTGTTACTGACGGCTTCATGATGGAGTTTTTGCAGTCGCATACCAACGTCATCGCTCAGCCTGCATTTGACAGCCCGTATTACTCCGGCATTAATCCATACACGCTTGGTTTTAACATGTTCAAGGATTTACGGCGTATTTGTGAAAATCCTACTGATGAAGACAAAGAGTGGTTTCCGGATATTGCGGGCAGTGACTGGCGAAAGACCCTGGATTTTGCCATGCGCAACTTCAAGGATGAGAGTTTTATCCGTCAGTTTTTATCTCCTCAATTGATTCGTGACTTGAGATTGTTTTCCGTATTGGACGATGACGAACAGGATGAACTTGAAATCAGCGCCATTCACGATGAGCATGGTTATCGACATATTCGTGCTGCACTTGCCAGACAATACGATTTGTCCATGCGCGAGCCCAACATACAGATTTACAATGTGGATTTACGGGGCGACCGTTCGCTGACTTTACGACATATTCTGCAAGCACGCCGTCCGTTGAACAAAGATACCAACGAGGTAATACGACACTTGTCGCGTCTTTGGGGGTTCCCGGTACACATTCAAACAATAAATGAGGATGGGACAGAAAATATTACTGACTCTATTTAACACCCAATCTGGCTTCAAGTTTTTTAATTTTTCGCCCCATTTCCACCGAGATTTTTGCCAGCTCCTGGCGCAAAAATATATTTTCGATATTCATTTCCAACTGAAAAGCCAGTCGTTCCAGAATGTCACGATCAGCATCATTAAAATTGCCATGCCCTTTGTTCAGCATTTGAATCGCGCCCACTACCTTTTTGGTGGTAACACCGTGTACTGGCACACACAGGGCATTGCGTGTCACGAAACCCGTTTTTACCGCAACGATATCATGTGCCCCCACCTGATCTTCCAGGTCATATTCGATAACAAACTCACCGCTGGACATTACCCGGCCAACAATGGAATTTTTAGTGGGCACTTGCAGTTGTTTTTCGCTCAGCCCCGTACCGCATTGCAACCAGGCCTTTTCATCTACAGGGTCGAGTATAAAAATACTGCACCGTTCTGCGTCCAGCGCTTTAGGCATAATATCGACGAAAAATTGTAATAGCTGTCGATTACCGGCCTCGCGCCAAGCCTTTTCCATGAGCTGTTGCTTTTTACGCAACTGCTCAAGCTTTTTCTCCATGAGTGCTCTATCCATTTTTGCGTGCCTTTATCATTTCAAAACCTCCACTTGAACCTGAGCGAAAAAATCACACCTGACAGAATATACCCGTAGCGATTGAGATTCAGGTTTTAAGTGTGCGTCATATTCATTTCATGGCACCAAAAGTAAGCGCTTTTAGGCGAGGCAAAATGACGAGTAATAGCCGGGCTAGTGCGAGGAATTTCAACGCCACCACGGGATGAAGAGGGCGTACACTAAAACTCTGAATCTCAAGCACTACAGGCATAGTGCCTATCGGCAACATCAACCAACAACTGAAATATGAATTAAGCGCCAAAAATACGCTACTTTAAAAAATCACTGAGTATTTAACGCAGAGGTCGCAGAGACGCAAAGAAAAACACTAAAAACTCTGCGACCTCTGCGTTTATAACTCGTCATTTGTTAGTACCACTACAACATAACTTCCCAATACACTGGAACGATTGTCCGGGGACTTAAACCTCTGGATTCCGGCTAAAAACATGCCGAAATAACGGTATTTTCTGTAACATAAAGTGCTAACAGAACGATTTAACCCTTAACTCACGTTCTAATGGTCAATCATCCGTCAAAAAACGCAGCCCCACACCATCAGGCTCAACACGCACCACTTCCATTCGCACCAAGGGCGGGTCTTCCATTTCTCCCTGCACCTGACCTTCCACCACAGAACCC
This sequence comes from Gammaproteobacteria bacterium, assembly GCA_015487095.1. Lineage (GTDB taxonomy): Bacteria > Pseudomonadota > Gammaproteobacteria > SZUA-152 > SZUA-152 > SZUA-152. The sequence continues at coordinate 26,833 of WFQM01000119.1, forward strand.
ACCGAAGGTAATACCGTACCGTCCGTCACCACAAAAACACCACTTTCAGAGATATCCCGCGTCAACAGCACCACAGACGCCATGGCCTGGTGGCTAATCTTTACTTCGAGAGCCAGCTCGGTACGCGGATGTTTGCGTTGTTCGTTCATTGATTTTTACTCCGTTTTTTATTCCGGCAGCCAGATAAATTCGACCCGGATGCCACTGGGCTCATAACACATCATGTGCATTGCCGGTCCTTCACGCAACAATTCCGGCGCAAATTCAATGCGCGCACCGGATGCTTTCACCCGTGCAAATACCGACTCCAGCGCGGCACGACTTGCCACCTCAAAAGCCACATGATGCAAACCGACATTATGCTGGTGGTCAAACGACTGAGACGAACCGGCTTCAGCCACCTGCCACAAAGTCACCATCATTGTGCCATCGCTGACAAAAATCGCCGGATATTCCGGCACACGCCGTACTTCCCGCCAGCCCAGGGTCTCGGTGAAAAAAGTCGCCGACTCTGCCAAATGACTGACCGTCAACCCAAGATGGTGTATACCTTGTGTCGCTACTAGATTTGAATCTGCTGCATCGTCTCCCACCCTGTGTCCTCCTCCTATTAATAATTTTTCATCCACACACATTCAATACACACCCGTCATCATGTGAATCATCGCCACAGACAAGCTATTACCTCAATAGCTACCCCTGCGTCACCCGCCCTCCCCCTAAAGTCTCTGCCTGTTTGCGCCGAAAGTTCCTGAAAGGCTCATCATTTCTGCTGAGCGCACACAATGTAATATAGAGAACAAACCAAACCGTGAGCACCAATGCCGCCATTTCCATCGAGGAGCTGACTGCCCAGCCATTGCCGATTTTTGAGCATTCAGCGCGCGCCTTTCGCAAAGTGGGTAGTCAGGGCGGTAGCGCTTTTGAGGCTTATGGTGACATCATTCTCAAAGACCCAGGCTTAGCATTACATACACTGAACCAGCTACAAACCACCTCAAGCCAATCCCTGCATGCAGAAATTTCCAGCATGGCGCAGGCGACAATGTTACTGGGTATAGACCGTGCCAAACGACTCACTGTAGGACATCCCCAATTGGAGCGTACGCTCAGCGGCTTCGCAAAAACAGGTTATATCCGCACGGCCTGCCGCGCCTTTCATGCCGCCTTTCAAGCCTGGGATTGGGCGCATATCAAAAATGACCACGCTCCCGATGAAATATTACTGGCCACCCTGTTGCACGATGTGGCAGAAATGGCTCTATGGGTCGCTGCACCGGAGCAGATGCACCAGTTTCGCAAACTGATGCTCAAGGATGGCCTGCCCACCGATGAGGCCCAATACATCGCCTTCGGTGAAAGCCTCGAACATTTCAGTCGTGAGATTGCCTCCCGCTGGCATTTACCCGGACTGGTGAACGATGCGTTACGCCCGGAAAACGCTAGCCAGCCACGGGTGCGCGGCGTCATGCTGGCCGTACAATTAGCCCGCAGCACTGAACGTGGCTGGTACTGGGAAAAGACCGAGCGTGTGCTGCCGCAAATCGCTGATTATCTCGGTGCATCACTGGATGAAATCATCCCCCATATACACAAAAATGCCGTGCGTGCTGCTCGTGAGGCTCCATTTTACGATGCGCGATACGCCGCCACCCTGCTACCCATGCTGCCCGGTGGGGAAGAACTCATCATTGATGATGAATTCCCCGAGGCAGAAGCCGAAATGGAGGCAACAAAAAAACCTGTTGTAGACGAAATAGTTACATCACCTGTCACTGAAAAACCGACATCGGCATCAGGCAGCCCACAAAACAACGATCCCCCTACATCAGAACCTGTGGCACAGGTATGCCTACTCCCACAGGCCGATATTTTCACTCAAACCCTGCATGATTTGCGTAAGGGTATGGGCAAAATGAAGCTCAGCGAATTAATGCGTAAAACCGTGCATGGTATGCACGACGGCATTGGGCTCAACCGAGTGGTATTTTGCATACTGGACAAAAAGCGTAAAAAACTCGTTTCACGATATATGCTGGGCAGCGATAATGACCCGGTTTTCAGTCGTTTTGAAATTTTGCTGGATAAACCTCACCTGTTTACCCGGTTAATGGAAAAACAGGTCAGCCTGTGGATCAACGACGACAACCGCAAAAAATTCTGGCCACTGATACCCGACGATGTCAAAACACGAATAAAAACCAACAGTTTTTTCGCCATGTCCATCCATGTACGCGATAAACCGGTTGGCCTGTTCTACGCTGACCGACGCAGTCTGGACTGCAAATTGGACGAGCAAGCCTACAAACAATTTCGTCAAATATGCCAATTTGCAGCCAAAGGCCTTGCAAATCTCGCAAAATGAGGCATTTTTCAGAAATTAGCGCTATACTCCGGGCCAAGCAGTGGTAATGGTGCGGCATCGTATGATGCATCTACACCGTACGATGCTTGGAAGGACGTTTAAAAGTACGTTTAAAATTTTGCAAGTACAGAGAAAACAAAGGTAAAAAGTTATGGCTACAGGCACAGTAAAATGGTTCAACGAAAGCAAGGGCTTCGGCTTTATCGCGCCCGATGACGGTGGTGACGACTTGTTCGTACACTTCAGCGCAATCCAGGGTGGCGGTTTCAAAACCCTGAACGAAGGCCAAAAGGTAAGCTTCGAAACCGAACAAGGCCCTAAAGGTCCCGCAGCAGGTAACGTTGTTCCCGAATAACGCCTGTCGCACAGTTGACCCAAAGAACCCTGCCTCTTGGCGGGGTTTTTTGTTTTTACAGTATGGGATTTACACGATCATTCCCGTATCACGCAGCACAAGCTCGCAACAAACACCCGGAGAAAATGATATTGGACGTAAATGAATATTTTGATGGCAAGGTCAAATCCATTGGCTTTCAAACCGCGACGCTGCCCGCCACGGTGGGAGTCATGCAACCAGGTGAGTATGAATTTAATACCGCAAAAAAAGAAACCGTGTCCGTAATTTCCGGCGCTCTTACGGTAAAATTACCCAATAGCGATAAATGGCAGACCTTTCACCCCGGCGATAACTTCATTGTCGATGCACAACAGCAATTTCAGCTTAAAGTTGATATCGATACTGCTTATCTTTGCACCTATGGATAAATGTCGTTAAATCTGCTGGTCTTGTTCTTTTTCCGGTTTGGCATCACCAAAGATGTACCTGATCTGAGTGTGCTGCCACTCACACTGGCTAAACCAAACCCATCCACGGTAACGACTCCAACAGAAAAACTACGACAACCCATTGTTTTATTTAAAACATTTTTATCCGCATAGATAAAACCTCCTGATTTGAGCGATTTTTCCCAGCCTAGCAAAAATTATTTTTTTAACCTAAATTAATCAGTTGAGCCGTCGCGAGAGCGGCTAAGGTGCTCAAGATCAATGACTTTTTCGGTTATTTTGAATGAAAGCGTATCACCCATACGGTGAGTTCAAAATGTTCGAAAAAGTCCTTGAGATTGAGTGCATTAGAC
>WFQM01000120.1 GCA_015487095.1 Gammaproteobacteria bacterium
AACGTCTAATGCACTCAATCTCAAGGACTTTTTCGAACATTTTGAACTCACCGTATGGGTGATACGCTTTCATTCAAAATAACCGAAAAAGTCATTGATCTTGAGCACCTTAGCCGCTCTCGCGACGGCTCAACTGATGTGTTAGGTTAAAAACTTTAAAAAAAGACAAATACACTATGACCATCGATGAGTTAGTGACACAAATTAAAACCCGACCGGAGACAGTGGCGTTCCAGGATGTGATCGATTGTATCGATGAGCATTTTGAGTACACACCGACACATTTTGTGAATGGTCGTGGCCATGATCAGGTGATTAACCTGCCAGGCAGCAATGAGGGTTCCTGCAAGATCTTTGCCTTTGCCACAACAGAGGGGCTAACGGAAGAAGAGACCTTAAGCTGCTTTGGAAAATACTACCGGGAGGATGTGCTGCAAAACCCTGAGGGGAATGATCACGAGAATATTCGTACATTCATGCGACAGGGCTGGAGTGGTGTTCAGTTTGAGCAATCGGCTTTATTGCAGAAATAAACCATCCTGCAACAAACTGATGGGGTATTCGCAGCACCAAAAGTAGGCGTTCTTGGGCGAGTTTCGGGAAATTGAACCCCGTGTACTTGACGATTTTCATCGCAAGTAACATTGAAACAATTTTGGTGCGTAAAACGCACCTTGCCCGTACAAGCAGTAAGACTCAGGAGCGCAAGTCGAAGTCGGTGTAATCCAGGTCGTCCTGTGCAAATTCGTCGTAAACCTCTCCCCAGTCCCCGAGGGAGGGAAGGTGTTCCACTCTCATTTGCGACCAGACATCAAATTCCACTTCATCCAGTTCACCATCCATGTAGTGGATTTCGATGATACCTTCATCTTCATTCACCGCAATCACTTCAAACTTCAGTTCGTCTGCGCCCTGATACCAGCTGCCTACTATCGGGGTGATTCCAATAGCCATATGTACCTCCTGCTATTTTCGCAAAAAACACCAGAATTACTGCTGTGATATCACACTCTCACCCACAAGATAGCAGCAAATTCCAGTTTGTCTTGTGGGAAAAACACGGATAACCGGAAATGGGAAAATTAACAAAAAATGTCACGACTCAGCCTGATTTTTTTACCTATAAATCAAGCGCTGGTTTTACAAGTATTTGATTTTAGGTATAAATGGTTATTTCAGTATTTCATGAAACACTCATTCAAATTTCAAATTTATTACTGACGGAATATTTAACGCAAGGAGCACAAAGAAAGGCAGTATAAACTTTGCGTTTTTTGCGCCTCTGAAAGTCTGGCTGTGCAGTTACCTTTTTTCAAACAGGGCAATGGATTCCACATGGGCAGTATGCGGAAACATGTCCATAACACCGGCGCTCACCAGTGTGTAGCCGTGTTGTTTGACCAGTATACCGGCATCACGAGCCAGCGTGGCCGGGTCACAGGAAACATAGACGATACGTTGCGGCAGCGGCTGGGGAAGCTTTTCGACCACCACGGGCGCACCGCTGCGTGGTGGGTCCAGCAACAGTTTGTTAAAACCCTCGCCGTACCAGGGCTCGGCGGCAAGGTCTCCATTGAGATCGGCGGCGTAAAATGCCACATTGCTGATGCCGTTGTTTTGTGCGTTTTCACGCGCCCGTTCCACTAGACTGGCCTCGCCTTCCACACCCACCACGGCTCCGGCCTTGCGTGCCAGGGGCAGGGAAAAATTACCCAGTCCGCAGAACAAGTCCAGTACGCGGTCTTCTTTTTGTATGTCCAGCAGAGCCATGGTCTGATCAATCATGGCGCGGTTCAGTTCGGCATTGACCTGGGTGAAGTCTGTGGGCTGAAATTGAATGTCAACATTGTATTCGGGCAGTTCATAGTGGAGCCTGAAATCACTGTCTGTTTCCGGCCACAGGCGGCGCACGGTTTTTGGGCCTTTGGGTTGTACGAAGATTCCTAATTGATGGCTTTCGCCAAAGGCACAGAGTTGCTGTTCGTCTTCTTCGCTGAGTGGTTCCAGGTGGCGGAATACCAGCGCGGTGTGGGCATCGCCCACGGCGACTTCAATCTGTGGGATTTTATCGCGTACCGATAGCCGGTTGACCAGCTCGCCAAATGCCGTCAGGCGGGAGGCAATCACTTCATGCAATACATCACATTGCTTGGCGTCGGTGAGAAAGGCACTGTGCTTTTCCCGGAAGCCGACACGCACGACCTGTTCACGGCGCATGTATTTCACCCCCAGGCGGGCTTTGCGACGGTAACCCCAGGGCGTGGCCGTGAGGGGTGGCAGCACTTCGCCGGGGGTGACTTTGCCCAGGTGTTGCAGGTTTTCCAGGAGACGCTCCTGTTTTGCGGCTATTTGATCGGCCGGGCTCAGGTGTTGCAGGCTGCAACCGCCGCATACGCCAAAGTGCGGGCAGCGCGGTTCGATGCGTTGCGGCGAGGCTTGCAGCACCTCGATGGCATCGCCTTCATCGAACTTGCCGCGTTTTGACGTGTAGCGAAACATGACTTCTTCACCGGGCAATGCGCGAGCGATAAATGTCACTTTACCGTCGATATGCGCAATGCCTCGCCCGTCGTGAGACAGACTTTCGATGGTGGCACGAACGAGTTCAGTGGGGAGTTTTTTACGGCGGCGTCGGGACATGTGAGGCTCTACATTATGTTGGATAAAATATTATCTGCCACTCCGATGTAAATCGGAGCGGTAAGAAGGCGTTATGAGACTGGGACAGTGTAAAACCGTCAGGCGGGAAACACATCCGTGGACAGGTAGCGGTCACCCCGGTCACAGATGATCACCACAATCACCGCATTTTCCACTTGCTGTGACAACTGCAAGGCTGCGGCAACAGCACCGCCGGAGGACACTCCGGCAAAAATACCTTCCTGTGCTGCCAGGGCACGGGTGGTATTTTCAGCGTCTTCCTGCGAGATGTCCATAATACGGTCTACCCGGGTTTCGTCATAAATGGAGGGCAGATATTCTTTGGGCCAGCGCCGGATACCGGGAATGGATGCACCTTCAGTGGGTTGTACGCCGACAATGTTGATCTCGGGTTTCACTTCCTTGAAATAGCGTGAGCAGCCCATGATGGTGCCTGTAGTCCCCATGGAGCTGACAAAGTGGGTGATGCGGCCATCGGTCTCGCGCATGATTTCCGGGGCTGTGCCTTCGTAGTGCGCCCGTGGATTGTCCGGGTTGGCGAACTGGTCCAGCACCCTGCCCTTGCCTTCATCTTGCATCTGTTGGGCAAGGTCGCGTGCGCCTTCCATACTCTGTTCTTTGCTCACCAGCACAATTTCTGCGCCAAAGGCTTTCATCACACCGCGCCGTTCCACGCTCATGTGCTCCGGCATAATCAGCACCATGCGATAGCCTTTGATGGCTGCTGCCATGGCCAGGGCGATGCCGGTGTTGCCGCTGGTGGCTTCGATCAACGTATCACCGGGTTTAATGTCACCTCGTGCCTCTGCATGCTGGATCATACTCAGTGCGGGCCGGTCTTTCACTGAGCCCGCCGGGTTATTACCTTCCAGTTTGACCAGCAGGGTATTGCCGGACTCGCCGGGCAGGCGCTGCAAACGCACTAACGGTGTGTTGCCGACAAAAAATTCAATCGTGGGAAAGCTCATAGACTAATGCTCTTGAGAGTAATAACTTGGGGCACCTAATGTACCGATTTAACCCGTTTTATCAAGTGCCCACACACCTAAAAACGTATTTTTCAAAGCGCGGGGGAAGCACCTCCGTAACAAGCCTGATAGAATAAACCTGCAATTGACGGGCAACCAACCTTGTGTTGATGCATCAGATACTGCAAGCACTCGTATTTAACTCAGCACAAACGCCTGGTCCATAAAGCCAATGAAACTTTTTGGCCATCACTATTAAGGAATGAGCACGCACGACCACTTGCAGTGATCCGGGTAATTAATGGAATGTAAATCAATGTCATTAAGGGTCGCTCGAACAATAACAGTCTCATTGGTGAGCGGGTTCGGTTATTTTGGGTATGCACAAGACTCTGGTGGAACCGCTACGCTTGTTCCACCCTGCCTGCGTACATCACTGACGCTGGCGTATTCATAAATCCAGGTCAGAATCAGGGGGAGTGGTTTGTTTGTTCCGTCTCCTCAAACACAAGGTAAAGCTGTAGGGTGGAACAAGCGTAGCGGTTCCACCAAAAGGTCAAGGGAAGAACATCAGTCCTTTCAACCGGTATTACTCTTTACCCAACCAAAAAGCGACAGTTATTGTTCGAGCGATCCTAATGAATGGAACACAATAACTTATATAAGTTATTGTGTTCCATTCCTAAGCTAACAAATCGTAGGCTGGCGGTGAGCTTGCGAAACCCATCAACAAATCGGCGTACAACGTTGAGGTTCGCAAGCCCGCCGCCAATCTGCAACGAACAGAAAACCTAGCTTAACTTAATGACATTGGAATATAAATGATCTCTCCGACACTTAATTCTCGTATTTTGTTGCTTGCGGTACTCCCCGCTACCATGGTTTCCATTATTTTTTTCAGTTATTTTGTCAAACAACAGATTGATGACATAGAAACCAATATTACTGACAAAGGAAACGCCCTGGCCAGGCATCTGGCATCCGCCAGCGAATATGGCCTGTTTTCAGGAAATATGGCTATTCTTTCACCTTTGATTGAATCTGCATTGACAAAAAATGACGTTGTTTCCATCAGCATTACCAATAGCCAGGGCACTCCGCTGATACAAAAGTCCAGGGACAAAAACAGCCCTCTGTCCACCAGTACGTCACAAGACACACACAAGCGTATTTTCAGCCAACCGATCATTCAACGCACCGTGGATCTCAATGATCGTGAAAGCACTGGCACCCACATGCCGCCAGTGATTGGCTGGATAATCGTTAAAGGCTCCAATGAAACCGCACAGCAAAAAAAACAGGATGCCATTCTTCATACACTATTCATCACTCTGTTGACGCTTGTCAGCAGTATTTTTCTCACTCTGCGGATCAGCCGCTATATCACCGTACCCATTTCATCTCTGAGCAGTGCTGTTAGCGAAATTGAAAATGGCAACCTGGATGTATCCATAAGAACACACCCCACAAGCATTTTATTAACCCTTGAGAAAGGAGTTGGCAACATGCTGAAGTCTATCAAGTCATCACACCAGGAGACCCGGGACACCATTGAGCAAGCAACAGAAGAACTGCGGGAGTCACTGCAATCACTGGAGCAGAAAAATGCTGAGCTCACTGTCAGCCAACGGCGAGCACTTTCGGCAAATCAGGAAAAATCTGTATTTTTAACCAATATCAGTCACGAAATAGAAACCCCGTTGAACACGGTTTTAAGCTCTGTTAAATTATTGAAAAGCGCAGACCTGACACAGGAACAAACCAACTATCTTTGCACTATTGAACGATCCGCAAAAAACTTACTGGACATCATCAATAGTGTTCTTGATTTTTCCAAAATGGAGACGGGAAATATTTCTATCAACGATATTCATTTTAACTTGAAAGAATGTATCGAAGATGTACTTGTATTTGTTGCGCCTTCCGCTCACGAAAAGGGCATTGAAATTTCTTCGTTATATTATGATGACATACCGAGAGAGTTGTTCGGTGCCATGAACTGCATACGCCAGATTCTTATTAACCTCATGACTAATGCCATAAAATTTTCCGGCGCGGGAACAATAATGGTTCGCACCATGCTGGAATCACAACAAAACAAGACCCTGCAAATAAAAATCAGTATAACCCGTCAGAGAAGCCGTATTTCAGAAAAAGATAAAATGGTTCTTTCCAGCACATTCAGCCAGTACTATAACAGCGGATTAGAACTGAGTTTGGCCACATCCAAATCACTTGCCGAGGCCATACACGGTAAAACAGGCATTGAAAGCGATGAAGGTAAAGATTCCACGTTCTGGTTTACATTTCAGTGTCAACCTAAAGAAACACCTAACCTGATCGGCAAAAGCGATAATTTACCGTACACCAATAAATCAATCACATTATATGATGCCAACGAACTCACTCGGGTTTCACTGACTCATGCCTTCCAGCATCTGGGTTTTGAGGTAACAGAAAGCCTGAACATAGAAAATTTATGTACACCACCAGAAACCGTCGGCATGCCGGACATTTGCGTGCTCAGCATCAATGGTCATGAAGCGACTGAAGCCGCAACCCGGGAATTCCTGGAAAAACATCGACATTATGCACACTCAAAAATACTGGTCATCGTCAGCAAATCAGACCCGTTAACATTAAAAACATTGCGAGACTGGGGAGCAGATGCCTGTCTGAGCAAGCCATTCCGCCAAACCGATTTCGAGAAAAAACTGACCACCATTTTTCGCAGCCCGAAGAATTTTTATGGTCCGCAAATGAGAGCGCCACATAAATCAACAACACCGGCACGACTGGATGGATTGAATATTCTCATTGCAGAAGACAATGCCATAAATGCCACGCTGATCGAGACTATTCTGTGTCGCTCCGGGGCAATACCCTATATTGTCGATAATGGAAAAAAGGCAGTCACAGCCTTTAACAGCGAGGATAAATTTGATCTTATTCTTATGGACATTCATATGCCGGAAATGAACGGGGTAGATGCCGCACGAAAAATACGCGAAACTGAAACGCCCTCAACACGCATCGCCATCATTGGTTTAACCGCCGCAAGTCAAAACAGAAATGGGCCACTGTCCCAAAATCCGGATTTTGATGAAATCCTGGAAAAACCCATTGCTGTTAATACACTTTTAACCGCAATTACTTATTGGACGCACGCACACAAATCATCCGAAGACAATAAACCAACATACCATAATTCCACGAGCAACCTCGGCATCGACAAGAATTTGTCCACAACATTGAATGCAATGTTATTGCGCGAACTGCCCGAAACCAAAGAAAAATTGCAGGCCGCTTATAACTTGGGAGACTCCCATCGCCTTCGTGATGAGGTTCATCGTTTGCTGGGCGGTATGGCATATTGTGATTTCACCGAACTATATCAGCTGACATTACAATATCAAGCCAGCCTTAATGCCGGTAAAAAAACCATAGACGAGAATTTTCAGAAAATGATCGCAGAAATCGACCATCTGATTACCACCGAAAATTCGTAGGGTGGGTACACACCACGCGCCCACCCCACGCAACTTTATTTTGCGGGCAAACAATAACTACGCAGGTATTCCAGAAAGTCGGTTCTCAGCGTCGGGTGTTTTAGCGCATACTCTACCGTGGCCGTTAAATAACCCAGCTTGCTGCCACAATCATAGCGCCTGCCTTTAAATTCGTAGGCCAGAACATCCTCTTCTGCAAGTAATCCTGCAATGGCATCGGTCAGTTGAATTTCACCACCCGCCCCCTTGCCAGTACCTTCCAGTATGTCAAAAATGCGTGGTGATAAAATATAACGCCCTACCACCGCCAGGTTTGACGGCGCTACATCGGGTTTAGGTTTTTCAACAATTTCCTCGATCTTGCCAATGCCTGCTTCACTGGCGGCAGTTTTTACTACGCCATATTTATCCGTGTCGTTCGGGTCGATGCGTTCAACACCCAGCAGGCTGCATTGGTGTTCAGCATGCAGAGCAGTCATTTGCGACAGACAGCCTGAATCATTATCATCAATCAGATCATCAGCCAGAATGACAGCAAAAGGATTATTTCCCACGACATTTTTTGCACATAACACCGCATGACCCAGACCCAGTGCTTCAGGCTGGCGTATGTAAACGCAATTCACACCTTTTGGCAGAATACCTCTCACATCTGCTAAAAGATCTGTTTTGCCGCGGGCTTCCAATGTGCTTTCCAGTTCAAAGTTCCGGTCGAAATGATCTTCGATAGCACGTTTGCTACTGCTGGTTACAAAAACCAGTTCAGTAATGCCCGCTGCAATAGCTTCTTCTGCGGCGTATTGAATCAGTGGTTTATCCACCACTGGCAACATTTCTTTGGGGTTGGCTTTGGTGGCGGGTAGAAAGCGGGTACCTAAACCAGCAACGGGAAATACAGCGGTTTTAATTTTTTGGCTCATCATAAGGAGAAGTAAGTTCCTTTTCGTTTTTTGCGGTACGAAAGGTGGCTAAAATTTGTTAACCATTCGTAAAAATGTGCGTGTTATTCGCAACTTCAAGATAGTCTAACAGAGTACAACAAAAAGGGGCCAGCGGCCCCTTTTCATCGTATTAACTCAAAATAGCAACACGGTGTTTTTACTCTGCATCAACTGCCTTCATGCTCAAACGAATACGGCCTTGCTTGTCGATCTCCAACACTTTCACCTTGATGATGTCGCCTTCAGAAAGTTTGTCGCTCACATTTTCAACACGCTCTTCGGAAATCTGTGAAATGTGTACCAGCCCGTCCTTACCCGGCAGGATGGTCACAAAGGCACCGAAGTCCATCAGTTTGGCCACCTTGCCTTCATAAATCACACCCACTTCAACATCGGCGGTAATCTGTTCGATCAGTTTCAGTGCCTGTTCACCGGCCGCACTGTCAACGGAAGAAATCTTGATGGTGCCATCGTCTTCGATATCCACACCCGCGCCAGTTTGCTCGGTGATGGAACGGATGGTTGCGCCCCCCTTGCCAATCACGTCACGGATTTTGTCCGGATGAATTTTGATGGTGAGATAACGCGGTGCGAATTGTGACATTTCATCACGAGCTTCTGAAATGACCTTGTTCATTTCACCCAGGATAAACAGACGGCCATCACCGGCCTGACTGAGTGCCTGATCCATGATTTCGTGGGTGATACCGGTAATCTTGATGTCCATTTGCAGTGCGGTGATACCATTTGCGGTACCCGCCACTTTAAAGTCCATGTCGCCCAGGTGATCTTCATCGCCCAGGATGTCGCTCAACACGGCAAACTTGTCGCCATCTTTAATCAGGCCCATGGCGATACCGGCAACCGGTGCCTTTAAGGGTACACCGGCATCCATCATGGACAGACTCGAACCACAGACAGAGGCCATGGAGCTGGAACCGTTGGACTCGGTAATTTCAGACACGACACGAATCGAGTAGGGGAAATCATCAATGCTCGGCATAACCGCAGCAACACCCCGTTTTGCCAGACGACCATGGCCGATTTCACGACGCTTGGGGCTGCCCACAAAACCGGTTTCGCCCACGCAATAAGGAGGAAAGTTGTAGTGCAGCATAAAGTGCTCACGACGCTCACCTTCAATGGCGTCAATCAATTGTGCATCACGCGCAGTACCCAACGTTGTAACCACAATGGCCTGAGTTTCGCCACGGGTAAACAGGGCCGAGCCATGGGTGCGTGGCAATATGCCGGTTTTCACTGCAATGGGACGCACCGTGCGGGTGTCGCGACCATCGATACGCAGTTCGCCCGCCAGCACGCGGCCACGCACTACGCTTTTTTCCAATTTGCTGATGGCATCTTTCACATCACCAGCGGTATAAGTGCTTTCATCACCTTCGGGGCAAAGCTGCTCAACGATACCTGCTCGCAAACCACTTAATTCAGTGTAACGCTCTTGCTTGTCGCTGATTTGATAGGCTGCATTTAATGCAGACTCACCAGCTGCTGCCACGGCACTGGCCAGTGCTTCATTGCTTTCCGGCGCAACCCATTCCCAGGCAACGGTGCCTGCTTCAGCGACCAGCTCACTGATAGCGGTAATCACTGTTTGCATTTGCTCGTGGCCGTAGGTCACTGCACCCAGCATGATGTCTTCAGCCAGTTCTTCCGCTTCGGATTCCACCATCAGCACGGCGTCATTGGTACCTGCAACCACCAAATCCAGTTGCGAACTTTGCAACGCGGTCGCAGAAGGGTTCAGCACATAGTCGCCGTCAACATAACCCACGCGGGCACAGCCAATAGGTCCGGCAAACGGTACGCCGGACAGGCTCACCGCAGCGGAGGCACCGATCATGGCGGGCACATCGGGATCAATTTCAGGGTCCAGTGACATCACCGTGGCGATGACCTGCACTTCGTTGATAAAACCTTTGGGAAACAACGGACGCAATGGGCGATCAATCAAGCGGCTTGTCAGTGTTTCTTTTTCGCTGGGGCGTCCTTCGCGCTTGAAGAAACCACCCGGAATTTTGCCCGCAGCATAAGTACGTTCCTGATAATTGACCGTCAGCGGAAAAAAGTCCCGGCCTGGGTCTGCTTCTTTACGGGCAACGCAGGTCACGAACACCGCGGTATCACCCATGCTTACCATCACCGCACCACCCGCCTGGCGGGCTATTTCACCCGTTTCCATCGTGAGTGTGTGCTCGCCAAACTGTACGACTTTTTTGATCGCCATTTTTGAAAAATTCCTGTTAAGAGTTATTCTGGTGTTGTTTTTCAGCAATTGCCGCCAGCATTCTGACAGGCAACGGGATTACTTAACGACGCAAACCAAGCTGTGAAATCAGCTCACGGTAACGCTCGACATGTTTATTTTTGAGATAATCCAACAACTTGCGACGACGGCTCACCATGCGCAACAGACCTTGGCGTGAATGGTGATCATGAATATGGTTTTTGAAATGACCGGAAAGATCATCAATTTGCGCAGACAACAACGCCACCTGAACTTCCGGGGAGCCCGTATCGGCATCATCACGGGCATATTTTTTAACGATTTCTGCTTTTTTTGTTGCATCTAAAGACATGTGTGTCTCCTAGTAAATTAACCTGAAATTTTTGCGTCGCGAGCCGGCTACTAGGTCCAGCCCCGCGAGCGGGCGAGATACTACCCTATTTCGTATAGATTCACCACGTTATTGGATTTGTCATCGGAGCATTTAGCGATTAAATGCAAATTGAAGAGTAAACTCCCGATCTGTTCCAGAAAACACGCGCCATTGTGTCCCTGTGAGCGCCCTTGATAAATGATAATAACGAACGTTTTTTACTGGAAATACCGACGTTCCAGCATGATGTTTTTTAGCCTGAACCCAGAGGTTTACCCCCCCCAGGCAAACGTTCCAGTACAGTGGGAGGGCATGTTGTAGTGATACTACTAACAGGTGGCGTGTTATAAACGCAGAGGTCGCAAAGGCGCAAAGGCGCAAAGGACGCAGAGAAAAACACTAAAACTTTGCGTCCTTGCGACCTCTGCGTTAAATACTCGGTGATTTTTTAGAACCAAGTGTTTTAGCGTTTAATTCACATTAAACCTAACACATCAGTTGAGCCTACTGCGAACGTCTAATGCACTCAATCTCAAGGACTTTTTCGAACATTTTGAACTCACCGTATGGGTGATACGCTTTCATTCAAAATAACCGAAAAAGTCATTGATCTTGAGCACCTTAGCCGCTCTCGCGACGGCTCAACTGATTAATTTAGGATAATCGTTCAATCCCTGAAATATCTTGCATTGGTAGAAAACCTACCATTTAAAAGGTATCGGCCTCAGCAGCTGATTTCTTTTGTCGAATTTTTCCCACAAAATGGCGTAACTTTCGCCAACTTCCGGGTGTATATCATCCGGCACCATTTCCGCCAGAGGCCACAGCACAAAGGCATAACGAAGAATTTCATCGCGTGGCACATGGTAATTTTCCGTGACAATGATTTCATCACCGTAGAGCAGCAAATCCAGATCCAGCGTACGTGCAGCAAAACGTTCGCCGCTGCGCACCCGACCATTCTGGTCTTCAATGTGCGCCAGAGAGGCAACTACCTGTTCAATGCCGTCATCGGTATCAAATGCTACCACCAGATTGTAAAAGGCATCTCCTTCAAACCCTACCGCGTCACTTTCATACACCGATGAAAATTGCACTTCACAATATTGGCGACGCAAATTTCCTACGCCTGCCCGCACGCTACGCTCACGGTCAATGTTACTACCGATGCCAACAAATACTCTTGGCATATCAGTCTCTTGTGCCTCTTTCAATAATGACACCCACATCCCCGGCATAACGTACTGCGCCTTTTTTGTTGACACGCAGACGCACCCACTTCACATCAAATTCATTGAGCACAATTTCCGCCACTCGCTCAGCCAGGGTCTCCACCAACTGGAATTGACTGTCACCCACAAATTCGATAAGCCGCTTGGCCACCGCTTTGTAATCAAGCGTGTCTTCAATGGCATCGGTGCGTGCAGCGGCAGGAATATCTGCCGCCATATCCAGATCAAGAATAATCGACTGTTTTTCTTTGCGCTCCCAGTCGTAAATACCAATGATGGTTTCGATAGTAAGGTCATGCAGGAAAATAATGTCCATGAGAGTAGTCAGCAGAAAGCCCCAATATAAAATGAGACAAAACTATACCGTTTTGCGCAATACCAGACCAGCAACAGCGACTTGTCGCAAAAAATGCGCGATAATGGCACCATGCTCAGCACCATCATGATCTTCGCAGCCTATCTTGTGGGCTCGTTGTCTGCCGCCATCATCACTTGCAGACTCATGGGTCTACCCGACCCACGTACCCAAGGCTCCAATAACCCAGGAGCCACTAATGTATTGCGCGTAGGCGGCAAAAAGGCCGCTGCCTTCACCCTGCTGGGTGATGCCATCAAAGGTGTGATTCCCGTGTTGATCGCACAATGGATGGAAGCGCCATCACATATTCTGGCACTCGTTGCACTGGCCGCATTCCTGGGTCACCTCTACCCGGTATTTTTTGGTTTTCGGGGAGGCAAAGGCGTTGCCACCGCCTTTGGTGTACTGATTGCCCTGGCGTGGCCGGTAGGTTTGGCAGTGTTGGGCACCTGGTTATTACTCGCCAAGCTGTTCAAAATTTCATCACTGTCGGCACTGATTGCCGCTGTTCTTTTGCCGTTTTATATGTGGCTGCTTGCACCGCAACCTGGTTTCATCGCGCTCGCCATTGTCCTCAGCATCATGCTGATATGGCGTCATCGATCCAATATCAAAGAGCTGATCGCGGGTACCGAAGAGAAAATCCGCTGACGTTATCCTGAGCGCCACAAATAACGAAGGCTCAAGCCCTCGTCATTGCACGCCGATAGCCTTTGGTAACAAGGGTAGTCACAGGAGATGTGTATGCGTAACCTTGATTTGCAACCCACATCCACCGCACACTGGCACAAACTGGTGTGTGAGGCGGAACAACAGGCGCAACGCAGCCTGAATGAAGAACTGCAAAGTTACCTGGTATTTCTGCTGCAACGTTTTCTCAACAGACCGGAAATGACCGGTCGTATTCTCGCACTGGATTATCTCAAGAGTTTTCGCATCGCCGGACAACGGCAAATTGGCAAACTGCGCGACGTAGGTGACATCTGCCTGTTGCATGCCGGTTTTTTTCCACAACGTGCCCGTCGTCGCCGCGTCAGCGTGAATTATTATGTTGACCTTGGCATTGGTGCCTATTACCAGTTACATCACAACACTGCACACCAACAAGGCCAGCTTTACGAACATCTGTACGAAGGATTTGTTCCGGCCATGGATGTGTTGCAAACGATTCGTAACATGGGCGATTCACAACCGCTGCTTGACCCGCTCACCGCACATGAACTCTGGCAACACACCGACAGCACGCAGGCGCGGCAGCGATTGCGGGATGTGAGTAACGGGCAGCCAGTGTTTGTTGGTAAACCGGATCAATCAACGCAACGACACTGACTGCATTTACTTCCCTGGAGGGAAAGTATAAACCTCCTGTCGGAAAACCATCTGACCCGGCTCTTAACCGTTAATCCAGAGCATTAAAAGCTTACCAAAGCCCACCCACAGTAAAGGTTGTGGATTTCCAGTTACTATTGCCTACTCGTCCATTGGGAAAATTTACCTGCTTATCGGAAAAGCTCACACCCACTAATATGCGTGATTCATTGGAAACAGGAAAGGCATATCCAACACCCAATAAATAACCAAAACCACGCTCACTGGTTACCGTTAAAAAACTGTCTTCCAAAGTAACCTGCGCCAACCCTGCATCAACACGAACGAAAAACCCATCGCCAATCTCCGAGCCAAAAAATCTCATGCCGCTTATGCCCAACAGATTCTGAGTGATCTGTAATTCAGAAAACCTGGATTCAAACCGATCAACAGAACCTGAAATAACAAAACCCAACAAGCTGTTTTCGGATTGAGGCCAATAAAAACCAAACATATCGAAAGCCGTTTCGGTGCGATCAACACCCGGCAAAGCCTCCAGAGAATCCAGCTCTGGATTCAGGCCGCCTGGATAATCATGATTTACCGTGCCAATTGCCCAATAGGTGTACCAGTCTTCCTCGTCTGCGTACGCAATCGATGAACTGATACACAACAACAGCCACAATAAATACTTTTTCATATTAACTCCCTTTGAAAATTGAAATGATTTACAGGCTGTCAGTCTCTTTATTATTTTGACCCAGGCAAGGCTATCCATATTACTTGCCGGGAACAACGGTAATTTTACCCAAGTTCGCTAAACGGGTATTGTTGCGTGTGATATGAAAAAAACAGGCTCCCGACAAAATCGGACTCGTTATTACAAACACCCCTTACGATGTTGAGTCCTTCACACAACTGCCGGTCAGCCTGGTCAACAAGACATTATCATCCAGAGCCAGATCAACAAGCTTCAATTTCTTTAAAACCGCAGAGCAATCCACCCGTCGCCCCAGTTTCAATCGTGTCAAAAAGAAACACACCCGCCTGAGAAACAGCAACACAAAAAGCACCATAATACTGGTGACGACTTCAAACCAAAGGAGAAAACTACCAACAGAATCCACCAGTGCGCCATAGGTGAAAAAATAAACCAGTAAAATCATGCCGGAAAGTATACCGATACTGACCATAAAATTTTCCAGGGTTTTTTTGAT
>WFQM01000121.1 GCA_015487095.1 Gammaproteobacteria bacterium
GCTCCGACAATACCGGAAATATGCAAAAGAATTGTTCGCGCTGCGTGACAACAACCTGAACAATCGTGGCCTGCTGCTGGCAGGGGAAACACTGAATCCGCTGGCCGTCCGTTTTCTGGGCAACACCAATGCGCTGTTGGACGGTGACGATATCAATCCCGATGACCCACACATCGCCCAAGCCTTACTCATTTTACAGGAGCTGCGTTACAACTGGGTGAGGATGATGGGAGCACTTAATCTCTATATCACGTCCCAAAACAAAGAAACCCTGGTCAACTTCAATAATTTCAAAGAACATATCAACCTCCTGATGAAAAAGCTGGACCGGCTGGAGGCCAGCATCGGTTTCGGTGAGATCGAGGAGATGAGTGAAATCTATTCTGCTTATCTTGTAAATCTTCCCCCAGTGCTGGAAATATTTGAAACAGGCGCTTGGCGCGCCGACACTTATCTGCTGCGAACCCAGGTGCAACCTGTCACGGATCAATTGCAAATCCTCTTCGAGAGTACTGCTGACAAACTGCTCAACGCAGCATTCGACAATACGCAGGAATTAACCCAGTCGCTATATGAAATTCGCATCTCCTCCATTACCGGCATGGCTCTCACATTGCTCACTGGTCTACTGTTGGCCTTCCGCTTTACCCACAGCATCGTACCGCCAATCCAGCGCTTGATGAGCGCTGCCGGTCAAGTGGCTGAAGGTGATCTCAATGCCGAAGTAATGGTAACCAGCAATGATGAAATCGGGCAGTTAGGCCATTCATTCAACACCATGGTTAACCACCTGCGCCTGGCTGCCATGACCGAACAACAAATGCTGAATGAACTGCAAACCCTGAATCAGGATCTGGAAAACCGTGTCGATGAGCGCACCCGGGATCTCGAAGAAAGTGAAATAAAGATTCGTGCCGTGCTCGACAATATCGGCGAAGGCATTCTTGTGCTGGATGAATCTGGCACTATTGAATCATTAAACCCAGCGGCCATGGCGATTTTTGCGCTGGAAAGCACTGAAGCCATTGGCCTGCACAGCACATTGTTAGCCGGGGGGTATGATGTTGACAAATTTGCAGAATCGGAAAAACAAAGCGATAACCAACAACCCAAGGAATGCCTGGGCCTTCAAGCTAACGGCAACACTTTCCCTATGGAAATCGTGGTATCCGGCATGCGGATTGGTGACAAACGCATGCGTGTTTGTATTGTACGTGACATTACCACCCGCAAAAAAACCGAGCAAACTCTGGCTGACATCCAAAACCAACTGGTTGATGCCGCACACAAATCCGGTATGGCCGATATGGCCACGGGTGTGTTGCATAATATTGGCAACATCCTCAACAGTGTCAACCTGGCCAGTGAAGAGATTTATCGCATCTCGGACAACAGTAAAATTACCGGTCTGTTAAAAGCTTGTGACATGTTGCTGAAAAATAGTGACAACATGGACGAATTCCTTACTCAAGATGCCCGTGGCAAAAAATTACCCGAATATTTCATCAAGATGGGCAAGGTACTGAATGCTGAAATCAGCAACATTCAAAAAGAATCCAAAGAATTGATCACCAAAACCACGATGATGAAAGAAGTCATCAGCACCCAGCAAACCTATGCCAGATCCGGTTTCCATAATGAACAACTCAACCTGCCTGAACTGGTAGAAGATGCTCTGAAAATTCAGGATGCATCGCTCAAAAAATGGGGCATTAAACTGGATACGCAATTTGCCAATACCCCGGTATGTATCGGGCAAAAGTCCAAACTGTTACAAGTCATTACCAACCTGATCAAAAACGCCAAAGAAGCCATGAGTGATAATGATCAATTCAATAAACCCAAAGAAATGATCATTGAAACCGGCATGAGCAACGACACCTGCGTTTATCTGAAAATAAAAGACAATGGTTGTGGCATAAACGAAGAACAGCTTACAAAAATTTTCAACCATGGTTTTACCACAAAAGAAACCGGACACGGTTTTGGCCTGCACACCTGTGCCAATGCTATGACCGAAATGAAAGGTGCCTTGAAAGTTGACAGTAAAGGGGTTCAGAAAGGTGCCTGTTTTACCGTTATCCTGCCAGTAAAAAAAGCTGCTTAAACAGACATATCAAAACACTCCCGGGAAATAATAATGGAACACAACACACGCATTTTGATTGTTGATGACAACGAATCTATCCATGAGGATTTTTGTAAGGTTTTAGTCCATGAACAGAATGAAGACCGCGCCGCACTGGATGACCTGGAAGCCGAGCTGTTTGGCGATGATGAGAATGAGCCCAAAAGCAAAGTTCCGGATGACATTTTAAAATATGAAGTCGATTCCGCATTACAGGGCCAGGAAGCCCTGGTTATGGTGAACAAAGCTGCACAGGAAGGTCGGCCCTATGCACTGATTTTTATGGATGTGCGTATGCCGCCAGGCTGGGATGGCATCGAAACTATCAGCCGCATCTGGCTAAAACACTCCTACATTGAAATGGTATTATGCACCGCCTATTCCGATTACACCTGGGATGACATTATCGAAAAACTGGGCAGCAATGACAAACTGCTGTTTCTACGCAAACCGTTTGATGCCATAGCTGTGCAACAAATGGCATTAAGCCTGATAAAAAAATGGAACCTGGGTGAACAAGCCAGAAATTATGTCCATAACCTGGAACAGGAAGTAGAACAGCGCACCCTTCAACTCAAGAACTTATTAGCTGAACTGAAAGCAAAGAATACCGAATTGGCTGACTCCAATAACCAGCTCAAACGTGCTGTCCTGCATGATGCGCTCACCGGTTTACCTAACCGCATACTATTCCATGACCGACTGGAACAAGCCATTAAACTGGCCACACGCAACAAAACCCAATTTGCAGTGGCAATGATGGATCTTAACGGATTCAAAGAAATTAATGATCAACGAGGTCATTTGTCTGGAGATTATGTACTCAAAACTGTGGCGGACCGTATTCAGAAAACGTTGCGGGACAGCGACACCGTCGCCCGGCTTGGTGGTGATGAATTTGCCTTTGTTCTGCCAACCGTTGCCCGGGAGTCGCCTGACATCGTTCTGAAAAAAATAATGTCCGCCTTTGCAGAACCTATTACCATGGATAGCAATGGTGAAAAAATCAACGTTGGTGCGAGTATCGGCATTACACTTTACCCTGACCATGGCACCAACCTTGATACACTGATAGGCCGCGCCGATGCAGCCATGTACACTGCAAAACGTGATGGCAGTGGCATTTGCATGTACAGTGAAAACACCGACAAGGCTGCTACAGGTTAGATTATCTGTAGTAGTTTAGATGTAGTAGTTCAGACTTATTCTGAACCATTCACTGCACGATTTTTCAGGCACACGGAAACCCGTAAACCACCCAGTGTCGAAGACTGGTCCAATGTTAACGTACCGCCATAAATCTCCACTACATCACGCACAATCGCCAAACCCAACCCATGACCAGGTGCTGCTTCATCAATACGCACCCCGCGAGCCGTTAACCGTTTGATTTCGTCATCACTGCATCCCGGGCCGTCATCTTCCACCACTAACTGTAAATGGTGCTCATCACCCTGCAATTCACAATGTACTTGATGTTTAGCCCACTTACAGGCGTTGTCCATTAAATTACCGATCAATTCCAGTATGTCGTCACGATCAAAAATAAACACGATATCCGGTGCCTGCCAGTGGATATTCAGGGGATTTTCCTGGCCTCTCGCAGCGGCAAACATGCGTTGCAATACATCCACCAACACCGGCATTTCTTCCTGCGGCGCAAAACGCACACCGGGCGCGCCCTGCCCCATCAGTCGGGCGCGTTTCAGCTCACGATCCATAAGTTGCTGAATGCTATCGGTCTGCTGTTTCAAATTAGCCGATAAGTCGGGTAATGCGCGCACCCTTTCCTGTTGCCCAAGCTGGCTTAGCAGACTTAATGGGCCTTTGAGCGCATGCGCAAGATTACCCAGTGCATTACGTGAACGTTGCAACCTTTCACCCAGCAGATGCAACAGATGATTAACTTCACGCACCAATGGCCGCACCTCAGCAGGCACGTCCTCACTTAACTCGCCCACCGCCCCCTGTTGCAGATTTTTAACTTCATGCAAAATTTGTTCTAACGGACGAAAAGCTCGACGCACAACGTAATGCTGCACTCCAAGCAGCACTATTAATGTCAATAATGACAGGCCGGCGAAATACCAGTTAAAGCGCACCAGACTTTCCAACAACGGCGTCAAATCTTCCGCCACGGCAAGCGTGAAACGTTGCCCCTGCTTCTGAAACCCGCCCGCCCATACCAGCAATGTCTGTCCTGCCGGACCCTGCGTATTCCACTGACGAATCACCCCCTTAGGCAATTTCGACACGACCAGGGACTCATCCCATAATGAACGGGAATAGAGCGTTTTATCATCACTCAACACCATAAAATAATGCCCGGAAAAAGGCTGCTTATAGATGCTTGTCATACGTCCCGGCGTTAATTGCAATACACCGTTTTCATCCACCTGCAATGCAGACAACACACTGTCTGCATCATGCTCAAGCCGCGATTGTACAAACTCTTCACCAAACTTTTCGATAGCACCTGCTACCAACCACCACAACAACAGCATTAACAACACGACGCTGGCCACCAACCCCAGCTGCAAACGTTGTTGTACCGAATTCACACTTTGCCTCCACTTTTATCGACACTTTTTTCTCCAAAGACATAACCCTGCCCACGCCGGGTACGAATACGTTCATTACCCAGTTTGTCGCGCAAGCGGCGCACATAAACCTCGATGACATTACTGTCCCGATCTGCATCATCTTCGTAAACATGTTCTGTGAGTTTGCTTTTGGATAACACCTTGCCGGGGTGATTCATAAAATAACGCAGCAACCGAAATTCTGTGCCCGTCAACGCATGATGGGTGCCCGTGGCATCCATCACCTGTTGACGTTCTTCGTCCAGCACCAGACCCGCTATTTCCAGTGAGCCATCGGCACGCCCGCCACGACGACGAATCATCGCATCAATACGTGCCAACAACTCTTCCACATGAAAGGGCTTACCCAGATAATCATCGGCACCGGCACGCAACCCATCGACTCGTTCATTCCAGGCATCCCGCGCAGTAAGTACAATCACCGGCACTGCGTTTTCTTGCTTACGCCAATCGGTCAACACTTCAAGCCCCGGCTTCTTCGGCAGGCCCAGGTCGAGAATTACCACATCGTAATCGACCTCGTTACCCATAAACTCCCCATCAATGCCATCGTGCGCCACATCCACCGCAAAGCCTGCACGCGATAAATCCTGCTTGAGACCTGCGGCCAGGGTCTCGTCATCCTCAATCAGCAATAACCTCATCAATCCTCTCGCTCGTGTTTAATCAGTTCACCGGTCGCCGCATCAAAATAGAGTTCCCAAATTTCACCTTGCATATTTAACAACTCCACTTCGTAAATATGCCGCCCATCTTTCTTTTCCAGCTCAACTTCGATCACCCGGCCGGGCTGCCGGGCTTTGGCCGCCTTGATGATTTTTTCCAGCGGCAAAATCTCCCCCAGCTCTTTTAAACGCCGGGCCTGCTGATGATCTTCATCGCTCAACCCGGGGGTCAGCACAAATAGACCTGACAACCCCATCAACAACACCACAACCAGTAAACGCCTCATTCAAACACCTTCTTTTCAATTCGGGTTAATCAATTGAACCTACTGTAGTAACCGGTATTACTCAAATTATTCTCTCTATACCACTAAGTTAAACATACTTGGTCAAAAACCTGGCGGCATGGAAACCTGTTGTTTTATCAAATAAGGTGCTTGTAAACGCAGAGGCCGCAGAGACACAGAGGCGCAGAGTTTTTAGTGTTTTTCTCTGTGTCTTTGCGTCTCTGCGACCTCTGCGTGACAGACACCATATTTTTTGTTTCCACATTCTGTAATACACATTGAACTCCAAAACACCACTCACCACAGGCATATAGATTTTCTCATTACCTCTAAATCTTTTGCACTCCCTGCACCTTCGTGTCTTTGCGTTAGATTTTATAACTCCGTGATTCAAAGAAAAAAACGGGGTCAATCATCCCAGTCCGCATAACCCGGCACTTTCACCTGATGCTCGTCATAAGACCCTTGGGCTGCGCGCTCATGACAAAGCTCGCAATTACTGAACGAACGCACGTCGGGATTATCTTTCACCATACGATCAGGAAGCTCGTGGTGTTTACGTTTGAAATAACGTGTTGTGCTGATGCGCAACGGGGCATCATTTTTATCCAGCGAACGACTGATACCGCGTGAGCGCTTATAATCAGATGTATCCGCTGCGTTTTCTGTGAGATAAGTGGTCAGCTGCTCGACATCGGCAGCCTCCAATTCTGCATTTTCCGCAAAGTGATCTTCCAGCCCATCCATCAATCGCTGCCAGGAACGGGCGGGCAACAAACCCGGTTGATAGGGAAAATGACAGGAACCACATTCCTCTTTGTAAAAAGCATTATCTACGGGTGCCACATCCAATCGGGATTGACTCCATCGGTCATTGCCTTCGTAATCATCATCGTCATCGCTGAGCACCATCCCGCTGATACCGACCAGACCCAGTGTGAAACCCATCGTTAATACGATACTCCAGGTTTTGCTTTTACTATTGTCCATGATTGTCACCTTTACCTTTTAACATGAGAGCGACTGCAAACTACTGATTACGAATAAAGCTCAGCAAGTCACCTTTCTCCTGCGGTGTGCATTCACGCCCCCAGGTCCATTTGCAATTGCGTTTAAACCATTTACGGATTTTTTTCGCACTACTCAGGCTTTCAGCATTGACCGCCGGACTGAGCGGCTCGATAGTCTTGCCGGTTTTTGCGTGTTTGCCGGTACTGCGCAAATCATTGCCATGACAAGTAGTACAGCTACGTGTACGACCATCCTTCTCACTCACCACTTTTTGCTGCCACAATTGCTCACCTTTTTGTGCGCTGAATGGTCCTGCCCCAGTGGCCTGATAACTGACCAGTTGCTCATCCACCACGGATGCCTGACTGACCAACGGGACGGCAAGCAACAAAATGAACAGCCCCTTACGCAATGCATCGTCGCTTGTTTTCATGCTGCATCTTCTTCATCAACAGGTTTGCGGCCATTAACCATTGATTTAACAAGGTTTTCCTTGTGCTGGAGACTCGCGATCAGCACACCGGTCACATGAAAAAACACCAGAGCCAGCGTGGCATTGGAGAAAAACTCATGCAGCTCTTCCACCACATCCTCCCAAAACTCACTCACCCCGGACAAACTGGCCCCCAAAGGACCCGCAGATTCTTCGATGCTGTAAATAACGATGCCGCTTATTGTGACCAGCACCAGTGACGACAACAGAGCAATAATCATCGCACCACCGGCAGGGTTGTGGCCCAGATAACGTCGAGGATGCTGGCCGATAATGGATTTCAGATAAGCCCACACTTCACTGGGGCGTTTCACAAAATCCGTAAAACGTGCATGACGACTGCCCACAAGCCCCCAGATCAACCGGAAAACCAGCAAACCGGCAACGACATAACCGGCATAAACATGCAGATCCAGCAGATCGTCTTCAGTGAAATAAGCGATAAAAAAGGCACTCACCAGTGACCAATGGAATATGCGTACCAACGGGTCCCACACGGTGACCTGTTTTTGCTGAACCTGCCCCTGTTGGGCATCAGTGGCGTCATCATCAAACTTTGTAACAGATGTATTCATATCTCAATCTCCTTTTGCTTTTGTCAGCGCTATAGTGTTGCTGAGTGTTACGCTACTCCACCAAGCTGAAGCCAAACTGAAAAAAAGCCGGTTTCAACGCGATTTAACCCGACCGGAAACCTTGAATATGTATTACCCCGCCAACCTCTTAATGATATTTTTTGCGGCATAGGCACTTACGCGTAAAATACACACATGATTATTCACGCCGATATGGATGCTTTTTTTGCCTCAGTGGAAATCCGTGAGCAACCGGCACTGCGTGGCAAACCTGTGGTGGTTGGCGGACAGGTGGAAAGCCGGGGTGTGGTCGCAGCAGCCAGTTACGTGGCCCGGCAATATGGCATTCGTAGTGCCATGCCCACCGCAACAGCACTCAAGCGCTGTCCCGAACTGGTTGTTTTACCAGGGCGCATGGCTCTGTACAGCGAGGTCTCACGGCAAATTCAGGATATTTTTGCCCGCTACACGCCGCTCATCGAGCCACTGTCGCTGGACGAAGCCTTTCTCGATGTAAGCGCCAGCACCGCGTTATTCGGCCCTGCGCAACACATTGCCCGTGATATCAAACAGGCCGTACTCGATGAGCTGCAACTGGTGATCTCCATAGGCGTAGCGCCCAATAAATTTGTCGCCAAAATCGCCTCGGATGTGCAAAAACCCGATGGTTTTGTAGTGGTGAAAGCCGCAGGCGTACAGGCATTTCTCGACCCGCTGCCAGTGTCTCGCTTATGGGGTGTCGGCAAGGTAACGGAGAAAAAGCTCCACGCCCAACAGATTCACAGCATTGCAGATTTACGCCATGCATCCGAATCATTCATCCGTCAGCATTTCGGCCAATACGGTGAGCAACTGCGACAATTGGCCCGGGGTTATGATCCACGAGCAGTGATTACCGAACGTGATGCCAAATC
The DNA here is from genome assembly GCA_015487095.1 of Gammaproteobacteria bacterium. GTDB lineage: Bacteria > Pseudomonadota > Gammaproteobacteria > SZUA-152 > SZUA-152 > SZUA-152. The sequence goes on from WFQM01000121.1 coordinate 8,677, forward strand.
CATCTCCCACGAAACCACTTTTGCGCAAGACATCAATGATGTGGACATTTTGCGCAGTGTGCTCTCCAGCCTCACCGAACAGGTCGCCTGGCGTATGCGCCGTCAAAACGTACAAGGTCGCACTGTGCAGCTCAAATTACGCTTCGATAATTTTCATACCATCACCCGCGTGCGCAGCCTCAGCACCGCCACGCACCATACCCGCGATTTGTGGCGTACTGTCCTGCAATTGCTGAACAAAGAAATAACCAGTGGCCTGCCACCCATTCGGCTCATTGGCATGGGGGTGAGTGGATTTGATAGCAATGAATCCCATGAACAACTCGGCCTGTTTGATACACCAAAGACTGATGATGCAATCTCTGACGCCCCCCATAGTGAGGCCGAAGACATCGATAAAATCACCGATGACATCAACCACCGTTTTGGTAACAAGCTGTTGTTACGGGCCCGGGGGTTGCGGCGACCACGACCTGTATCCACACGCTGATTCAGATCATCAATGTGAATTAAGCGCTAAGGAATGGAAATTAAACCACTCTATTAGCCCTTTTTACTGAGAACACCGTCATTTTGAACATATCCCTTTCCCGCTTGGTGGAACCGCTGCGCTTGTTCCACCCTACAATTTTACGCTGTGTTGAATAGAGTGGAACAAAAAAACGATAGTACTCCAACTTTACCATCTTCTTGGGCAGGGCTTATTAGCCTGACGGCTATGGGATTAACTCCCCCCTGGGTTCCGACTGAAAACAGGCCGGAATCACTGGGTATCTAACGCAGGGGACATAGAGCGTTTAGTGTTTTTGTTTTTCTCTGCGTCCTTTGCGCCTCTGTGACCTCTGCGTTTATAACACGTCGCTTGTCAGTGCCACGACAACATAACCCCCCATTGTACTGAAGTGCTTATTCGGAGATTAACCCCATAGCCGTCAGGCTAAGCCGGGTAGGGTGGAACAAGCGTAGCGGTTCCACCAAACGGGAAAGAGACA
>WFQM01000122.1 GCA_015487095.1 Gammaproteobacteria bacterium
AACTCACTGGTGGCCCTTAAATATGTTGAAGGACTGGAAAAAAACGCTGAAGGAAAATGCCAAATCTGCTTCCGTGATATTGATGACCGATTGGAAATCAGTCGCCGCATGGTAGCGACTACACGACAACAACTCAAAAAAATGGGAAAATCCTGAGCAAAAATTAACACTCACATGTGCTACCCACCAGCATCCTGCGTTAACAGCAATCCCTGAAAACGTTATCACCTCACAACCTGTTAAATGTAAATCAAACGCAAATGACACAGAATTTTTAGTGTTTTTCTTTGCATTTCTGCAACCTCTGCATTTATAACACACCACTTGCCAGTACCACTGGCAACGCCACCATCAACTCCCTCTGAGCCACTCATACTTTTCTTAACATTTATTCTCACAAACAGACACTCGCCAAGTAAAAAGCGGAAATATTTCCCGGTACTGTAGGAAGTTTATCAGGTAAGACTGAGGGCATTGCTGACAAGCTTGAGGACATTACTTGATTGTCACAAACCAGGCAACAAAGTATATCTGGTAGCTTGATTTATGGGGGCTCTTTCCCTCACTTGTACTCCTCTTTAATTGAGGAAAAACTTTAATTGTTATATGGAGATAACCTAATGTTTAATTCACAAAATCATAAGGGGCGTTTGATTTCGCACCTTGCTATATATCTATCACGAATGAGTTTTCGATTTTATCGTACATTACTGCATACGTTGTATGGACATTCTTCTCAACAACATGCAAAAGGTAATCAAAACACCCCGGCGCGACCTGCATTTACAGACATAAGAACTGGAAACATGCCTACAGTAAGTATTCTTTTGTTTGCCATGTTATTAACAGCATGTGGTGCCGAAGAAAGCAGCAATCATAATCTTGACTCCAGTCTTTCGACACCAATTAACCGCATACTGACAGGCACTGTCGCAGTGGGATTACCCGTAAAGGGAGCTATCATCATAATCGATACTGATGGTAAAACGTTAAATACGCAAAGCAACACGAATGGAACGTATTCTGTAAACCTGGATGGCAGACCCGGTCCTTATCTGATTCGTGTTGAACCCGATGATAGCAATCTTCCTGCTTTATATAGCTACGCCACTGGTTCAGGGGTTACCAATATTACGCCATTTACGACGCTGGCACTTTTCCTTGCCTATCAGGGTGATTTTGCTGACTCTTTTAATGACTGGGCTGCGATACATTCCAACTGGAGCCGCATCGATCTCGAACAGGCGCATGCTAAAATCAACGCCAATTTTGCAACCGACTTGCAAAACGCCGGGGTCGATCCAGTTGTATATGATTTTTTTACAGTTCCTTTCGAGGCCAACCAAACCGGTATTGATGCCTTCCTCGATGGCTACACGGTAGCTTTTGACTATAATGCCAAAGCATATGATATCACTGACAGTTCAGGTCAACCCGTCGCGTTTAATGAAAATATTAGCACCGCCAACTATTACATTGGCGCACGGTTTCTTCCCGAAGATGCGACAAACTGGAAACTGACCTGGACACCTGAGTTTAATGGCCAACCGGGCGCAACCATGGTTTCGTACCACTCTGGCAATAACATCCCCTGGAGCGAGGAACGTTTCAATGAAGTATTCTGGACAACACTGACAGAAACCCCTTCGCAAACACCAATATGCCGTGAAGGCCCGAACACTTCCTGTAATATTGATATTCGGGTAACTCGGTTGAATACCAACTATGACGTTATCGGCAATGGGGAAATAGGTACAATAGTAAGGGGTAGTGGTACCTACAATTGGAATATGAATGGCTGGTACCAACAGAATGGCCAACCGCGTCAAAATATCAATATATCGACCTCACATTCTTTTTCATGGAATTGGGAACGAATCAGTTAAGTTGACATAATTCATTGCGAATAGATTTTCGGATCGAGACGCATTCCTTGTTAAGGATAAAGGGCTTGAGTGGAGTTTCGCTGTTAAAAATAAAACAGTCGATATAACACTTGAGCCCTTTGTTATACTGAGATGATGAATTATAGAGAAGCAACAACTGTTGATCTGGCGGCAATCAAGGCGCTGCTCAACGCCAGCAAGTTACCTTCGAGTGATTGCGATGAACATATCGACAATTTTATCGTTGCCGAATACAGGGGTAAAATCATCGGCACAGGTGGTCTGGAGATTTATGATACTGACGGTCTGATTCGTTCAATTGTGATAGCAGCAGAATACCGGGGAAACGGAATAGCCAAAAAAATATATCAGCACATAGAAGACAAAGCATATCATCTGGCAATCACTGCATTGTATCTTCTGACAGAATCTGCAACCGAATACTTCAAGAGCCTGGGGTTTTCGATTAAGAAACGTTCTGAAATACCAAAATCAATCATGCAAACAAAACAGTTCATGAAACTTTGCCCATCATCTGCAACAATCATGTGCCGCACCAACCTCCAGCCTCATCCGACCGAGGCCAGTAAATAATCCCCATTCCTGATTAATTTTATGGGTATGAGCAGCAAAAAAGCGGGGCCAAAGAGCAGCAGCTCCAGGACCCCGTGTTTTGATGTCTTTTGAATAAGTTACAAACCGGCAATGTAATCCGAAACGGCTTCAATTTCCTTATCGCTCAGCCCCTTGGCGACCATGGCCATCATGCCAGCCGGGTCATTAGTGCGTTTGCCTGATTTAAAATCTTTCAGTTGCTTGATAATATAGGCTTTCTGCTGACCACCAATAATGGGAAATAACGCATTAGTCTTACTTTGCCCCTTGCCATCTTTGCCATGACAGCGTGCGCAGGCACCGTATTCACCCAGTTTTTTGTTGCCTTTCTTATAAAGTCTGGCACCGGTTTTAGCCGCTTTGCTATTCGAAGGCTTGCCTTTCATCTGTTTACGGCTGGCGAAGTAGGCGGAAATATCCTTCAAATCCTGACGGCTGGTCACCATTGATGCCATGGCGCTCATGGTGTCATCCTGACGATTGCCTGACTGGAAGTCCTGCACCTGCTTGAAAATATAACCTGCAAACTGGCCTGCTAAATCAGGGTAAGTGGCTGGATCAATACTGATACCTTCAGCACCGTGGCACCCTTGGCACAACTCGGATTTGGATTTACCTGCCTTAGGATCACCATCACCCTCGCTCATACCGCCAGCGATAACCGTTTCTGCGTTTACCCCCCCCACAAACGCTGCTGCTGTAATAGCAACAAGCGCTGCAAACATACCGATTTTTTTTGTCATCGACCGATTTCCCTTTAATATCATCCGAATGAGTTCGAATTTTGGCTAAGACTACCGTGACGAAAGGCTCTGGTTTCTTAAATTATGGATGCATACGCACTTAATGGCCTTGTATTTCCGTCACGCCCCTCAAAAAATGCTAGCGTCCAAGTATATCAATCCAACCCTCTGCGTCAATTCCATACTGTACTGTTACGAAAAAACGGAACCGGCCAGCGAAAACAGGCGTCTATCTGCAATATTTGTATAACGATACTAAAAACAAGTTTCTGCCCTACACAGCACCCGCCGCTATAAACAAGCATTTGAGGTCTGGCTACAATGGAGTATGATCAGCGCACAAGTGGCTGATCTGATAACAATTACACCTGATAATACACGCCATACTCACAATATAACCTTGAACAATCGGCGGGCATCTCGTGCGCCAGAACATTACAAACCCTATAAGTAGTGGGAGTAAAGATGCGCCAATCACATCGCCAAAATACCATGATCAAAAAATATCTGTTGTTTCCCACCCTGTTTCCCGCACTAGCTCTGCTGGCTATGAGCACTTTGGCCACTGAATCCAGCGCGGAGGTCCGCTACGTTATTGATAAACTCATCATCACCATGCGCTCCGGACAAAGCAACGAACACCAGATTCTGCGCACCTGGCCCAGCAACACCAAACTGGAAATCCTTGAGGCGGGCGAAAAATACAGCCGCGCACGCGGCCCGGATGGCACAGAAGGCTGGGTGTTGAACCAATACCTCACCGCCAAACCTACCGCTAAAATCCGTCTGGCCACCACCCAGCAAAAACTGGGCAGAGTCGAAAAAGAAAATGCCCGGCTCACCGCTGAACTGGCCGCAGTGCAAAACACCGAGGGCAAGCTCACCAAACAACAACGCACGCTCTCTCTCGAAAACAAAAAGCAGGAGGATGAACTCAAACACCTGCGCCGCGTCGCCGCCAAACCACTGAAGTTGGAAAACGAAAATCAGCGCTTGAAAAAAGAATTACTGGAACTGGAAAGCAAGCACGAGCTGCTGCTGCAAGAAAATCAGATGTTGGGGGACAGCTCTGACCGCGACTGGTTTCTCAACGGTGCCGGAGTCATCATCCTCGGCATTATTATCGGGCTCATCGCGCCCCGCCTGCGGGTGCGTAAAAAATCGAGCTGGGGCTCCCTGTAAAAACACTTAAAGTGTGAATTAAACACTAAAAACACGCTGCTTTTAAAATCACCGGGTATTTAACGCAGAGGTCGCAGAGACGCAAAGAACGCAGAGAAAAACACGAAAACTCTGTGCCCTCTGTGTCTCTGCGATCTCTGTGTTTATAACACGTCACTCGTCAATATCATGACAACACGACCATCCGTTGTACTGGAACGTTTGTCGGGGAATGTAAATCTCTGGATGCCAGCTGATAACCCTTTGTGCTGGATTTTCATTGCTCAACCGTAGGGTGGAACAAGCGCAGCGGTTCCACCAATGGGCTATGGAGAAACAACAAATCACCTCTGTGCTTACGGCCGCTGACAAAAAACACCCTACAACAAAAACCCGGTTGTCTGATGACAGGAAAAAAGCCCGTATACAACAATGACTCACCGACAAATGGCAGGTCAAAATAAATGTCGATAGCTGATCGAGCCTTGGATATATCCCTTTCCCACGTGGTGGAACCGCTGCGCTTGTTCCACCCTACCCGGTTGACGGTTTTTACATGACGCTACAACACGTATTCTGAGGGAGCCTGCTCAATATCAAAAGCGCTCGAACAATCCTCCAGTCTATTGGAAGGATTATGTTGTCGTGGTACTGATAAGCGGTGTGTTATAAACGCAAAGATCGCAGAGAACACAAAGTTTTTCGTGTTTTTCTCTGCGTTCTTTGCGTCTCTGCAACCTCTGCGTTAAATACCCGGTAATTCTTAAAATAGATGTTTTCAGCACTTAATCCGCATTTAATTGACTCACATCACGCACGGCACCGCGTGAGGCGGAAGTCGTGAGCGCTGCATAGGCTTTAAGCGCTGCTGATACCACGCGCTCTCGATTAACCGGCTGCCATGCTTTTCCGCCTTTGGCATCCATCGCCGTGCGGCGGGTATCCAGCTCTTCATCGGAAACAGCGACACGAATAGTACGATTAGGGATATCGATTTCGATAATATCCCCTTCTTCCACCAGTCCAATCGCTCCACCCTCGGCAGCTTCCGGTGAAGCATGACCAATGGACAAACCGGAAGTACCGCCGGAAAAGCGCCCGTCGGTGAGCAACGCGCAGGCCTTGCCCAGTCCTTTGGATTTGATATAGCTGGTGGGATACAGCATTTCCTGCATACCGGGACCACCACGCGGGCCTTCGTAGCGAATGATCACCACATCACCCTCAACAATTTTGTCACCCAGAATACCTTCCACTGCCGCATCCTGACTTTCAAAAATACGCGCCGGGCCGGAGAAGATGAGAATGGATTCGTCCACGCCTGCGGTCTTCACTACGCAGCCATCTTCCGCAATATTGCCGTACAACACCGCCAAACCACCTTCGGTACTGAAGGCATTTTCGAGATTGTGGATGCAACCGTTTTCGCGATCCACATCCAGTTCGTCCCAGCGTTTGCTCTGACTGAATGCGGTTTGCGTTGGCACATTTCCAGGACCGGCACGGTAAAACGTTTTCACTTTTTCGTCAGTGGTTTGCATCACATCCCACTGTTCCAGTGCTTTTTTAACACTATCGGCATGAATCATCGGCAATTCATTATTGAGCAAACCCGCTCGATCCAGTTCTCCGAGGATGCCCATCACACCACCGGCACGATGCACATCTTCCATATGATATTTCTGTGTGGACGGTGCCACTTTGCACAGTTGCGGCACCTTGCGTGACAACCGGTCGATATCATCCATGGTGAAATTCACCTCACCTTCCTGCGCAGCCGCTAGCAAATGCAAGATGGTATTGGTGGAACCGCCCATGGCAATATCCAGACACATGGCATTTTCAAACGCGCCAAAATTGGCCACACTGCGCGGCAACACCGAGGCGTCGTCACGTTCATACCAGGCTTTGGTGATGGCAACAATCAGGTGCCCTGCTTCCACAAACAGACGCTCACGATCAGCATGCGTAGCAAGCATAGAACCGTTGCCCGGTAACGACAGGCCCAGCGCTTCCGTTAAACAGTTCATTGAATTGGCGGTAAACATCCCGGAACAGGAACCACAGGTGGGACAGGCAGAACGCTCCATCTGTAGCACCGTGTCATCACTGGCATCGGGATTAACCCCCGTCAGCATTGCGTCCACCAGATCCAGATGCACTTCCTGTCCGTCGATGACTGACTTGCCCGACTCCATGGGTCCGCCGGACACAAACACTACGGGAATATTCAGGCGCATTGCCGCATTCAGCATGCCGGGGGTGATCTTGTCACAGTTGGAAATACACACCAACGCATCGGCGCAGTGAGCGTTAACCATATATTCAACAGAATCCGAAATTATCTCGCGTGAGGGCAGCGAATACAGCATACCGCCATGGCCCATGGCAATACCGTCGTCCACGGCGATGGTATTAAACTCCTTGGCCACACCACCTGCTTTTTCCACTTCGCGTGCCACCAACTGTCCCATATCTTTCAGGTGTACATGCCCTGGCACGAACTGGGTAAAAGAGTTGGCGATGGCAATGATAGGCTTGTCGAAATCACCATCTTTCATGCCGGTGGCACGCCACAGGGCGCGGGCACCCGCCATGTTCCGGCCGTGGGTGGTGGTGCGGGAGCGATATACAGGCATAAGATCCTCGGTGTGCTGTCAGCACATTGTTTTCAGGGTTTTCAGTGGCCTGCGAGTTTAACAGATAGCCTACGCTGGCGAACAGCATCAACTAAAGCAGCTATCTCGCAATGCTCAATCACCCTGCTGTCAATGAGTCCCGCACCCGTTCCAGTTTGCTGCGCACTTCGGCAGCCAACGGCTTCACATCCTCTCTTTCCACCAGCCCCAGCACTGCCAGCGGGTCCATAAACGCCACAGTAATGGAGTCATCCTCCTCTTCGCGCACTAATACATTGCAAGGTAATAACAGCCCAATATCCGGCTCAGCATTAATCGCCTGATTGGCCAATACCGGGTTACAAGCGCCCAGAATGGTGTAGGGCCGACGATCCACATCAATTTTTGCTTTCAGCGTTGCCTTCACATCAATAGTGGTTAACACGCCAAAGCCTTCTGTCTTTAACGCTTCGGTGGTTTTATTGATCACTTCGTCAAAGCTGCCTGCGACAGTTGTATGAAATCCGTACATTATCTTTCTCCTATTATGAGTTTAATCTGTTTATTGATTAGCAGTTACTAATACTCTAGCGGTCTCGTTGCGACATTTCAAACCACCCACCATAAAACAGCTGCGGCTGGCACACCGTCAAGGTTTTTGATGGGCTCACACTAACGGCGGTGCTTTGACAACAGGCGTAACACGCCGATGAATGTTAACAAGCTCAACTCAGCTTGTGACCAAACCAGGGAAGATTGGTTTCATAACGAAAGAAAAGGAAAAGCGGACGGTGAAACAAAAGATTTCGTGCAGAACTGGGGGAATAATTACGTTTTTCTGCCTTATTTTCAGTATCGCAGACACTTGCCTTTGATCTGATTCATTGATTTTATTGGCTGGTGATTGTGTTACTGACACAACCACCAGCCAACATACTCTATCGAGTACCGTTAATAACGACGTACCGCATGTACCGTCATCGGAATTGCACCACGGGTCAACGTCACGATACCTTCACTGAGAGGACTCGTAAATGTATTGGACGGGTCGTTGGGATCGACAAATGTGGTTTCTGTGGGTGGTGTACCGGGTACTGCACCATAAACGTTACCATCAACATGGCTGGCAATATCCAGCATCAGCAATTGCTCACCGGTTGGTAGAGTATCCATTGGGCAATAACTGAGCGTACGTGTAAATTTCGCGACACCATGTTTATTGGCGACCGTAACATTTGGCACGCCACCAAACGGCAATGGAACCGGTGCTGGCTCAGCAGCACCCGGCGGGGTCGTCAGCCATATGGCCCAGATGGTCAGCAATTCATGAGGCTGATAATTACGCAGTTTGATTTTGACCTGCGAAGTTCCATCGGCATAGCACTTCACTTTCATTTTACCTTTGACCCCACGAAACTCTCCAAGCGTTAACGGCTGGTTTGTTGCGGTATTAGTGGGAGGAAACGGTGGCGTAACAGAACCTGCGGGTGGCAATGTAAACCGGGTTCCATCCGGTGCCGCTATTTTGGGAATTTCATGGGTACGCAAATTCTTCAAACGGGAGTCTGGCTCTGGTGCTCCCAGCATTGCGAGGAGATCCAGATTGGATGTGGTGGCGATATGCGTCCCCAGACTGGTTTCACAGTCGCTTTGTTGCAGTGTGAAAGCATCACGCATTTCTCCCTGTGCGGGTGCATCCGGGTTATACAAACCGATAACGTCAAAATGCAAATCAGCAGGCAGTGGCGCGGGCAAGCTAAACACTGGCGTATTGCAATCGGTATTGAAGCCAGTCGTTGGGTGTAATTTCTTAACCCAGGTGCGCACATCGCTCGCAACAGAGGTGGCAGGCAATACAGTGATTGCCGCCAATAAAATGACTGGTACATGAATAGCTAACTTATGCTTTATCTTTACAGATAACATATTACTCTCCTTTTTGTCGTTATACCCAAATATATTATTGTGGAGAAACTGCCATTGTTATTTTTCCGTTATGCTCAATAGCGTTAATGCCTGTCAATATGGCAATACACAGCACAGCCTGCTAACATTATTTAGCGTTACTTTTTCAAAGTACGGAATGTCAATGTACTGAAAAATTGTGTTATGAAAGTTGCAATAAATTATTAATAGGCTGCGTACATCTCCACTCATCGTATGCTATCCATAATTCAGAAATACGCAATCGATGTTACTTGTCCATTCTTGCTTTTTTTCTTCAAAACAGCCATCAAATAGTTAAATGTGAATTAAACGCTAAAACATCCTCATCCTAAAAAGCAATGAGTATTTAACGCAAAGAACACAAAGCTGACTATTTTTCTTTGCATTTTTTTCGTCCTTAACGTCTTACCAAAAAAATAATAAAAATTACAAATCGATATCACTGGCGGTTCTCCCCTGCTCCAGCCAACGGGCACAATCTGGCGACAAGGCCTTTTTTACTGCGGTGTGATAAAGTTCCAGATCTCCGTCATCTAAAAAGTCACGCCACAAACCACTGCCATATTTATACA
>WFQM01000123.1 GCA_015487095.1 Gammaproteobacteria bacterium
CTCATACAATTGGCACCTCTGCTTCAGCCCGTCTTCGTCCGTTCTTCAATCACAAAAGCTCGGAATAGAACGACTATTCCTGCACTTTTGTTCAATCAGAACGAACGAATACGAACTAAATCAGAGCGCCACTTATATAAGTTATTGTGTTCCATTCCTAAGCTAGCGACAGCAATCGCGTTAGAATATGGATTTAGCAATTCGGCTTCTTTTTCCAGAGTTTTCAAAGAATATTTCAATATGAAGCAAGTACATCATGGGAAAATTTGAAATAGATGTCTCAGAGCTTGAGAAATCTTGGGATTTAGTTTATGGCGAGTGGCTTCCGAAAAGTAGATGACAGCCAGATGTGCGCTATTGCTTCGAAAAATACTTTAATGATTCGAAAAAATACCTGAACAACAAACATATTGTTGAGGTCTGTATTCCTGTTAAAGCATTATAGAGAAATGAATTCAGCTCGTAGAAAAATAATGATATAAAAAGGTTGATCAATACGGATAATTTACAGCTTTGTTTGGGTGTGATAGGCTTTTTAGCACGTCCAAACAAAGCTGTGAATTTCCGGTTATCAGCGATGTTAGGCTAATAAATCTCCAAACAAAACAGAGAAAATTATGACGAAAAGACATCGAATACAATTTCCGAAGGATGAATTAACCAGCGTAAATCAAGACGAAGCTTATTTCTACCTTCAAGGATCAGGAGGCAAAAGAAAAATTAGATTCCACGATTACGATGAAATTTATCAAGTGCAAGGTCTCTATGAACAAATATTTTATGATCGCCTTAAATGCACATCTCCAAGTAAAGTAGCATCAATACTCGAAGCCGCAGTAAAACAGTATCAAAATAACTTTTCTGAGCTTAGGATATTGGATTTAGGTGCGGGCAATGGAATGATGGGAGAGGAATTAAAAAAGCATGGTGTTTCTCGCTTAATAGGCGTAGATATAATTCCCGAAGCTTATGATGCAGCAATCCGAGATAGGCCGGGAGTATATGACGCATATTATGTTGAGGATTTCACAAAGCTGGAAAAAGATAAAAAGGAAGAAATAGCATCTTGGCAATGTGATTGCATGGTAACAGTTGCCGCACTTGGTTTTGGTGACATCCCGGCGAAAGCATTTTTGGAAGCGTTTAATATAATCAAAAGTGAAGGGTGGGTGGCCTTTAATATAAAGGATACTTTCTTTGATATTGGCGATAAATCAGGTTTTTCAAAAATGATTAGGGAATTAATTTTCTCAAAATATCTTGATATTTATTACATCGAACGCTATCGACATAGATTATCAATTGAGGGAGAGCCGCTGTATTATTTTGCGATAACAGGATGGAAAACGTCAGATGTTCCTGATGACTTTTTGGGGTCAAAAGGTATTGTGGCCTAACAAAGCTAATTCAGCCGACGCTAAAAACCGCGCGGCTGATTGAGTATCAATGGGGCAACGACTCGATTAGTTTTCAAAAGTGTTGAAAGGTTAACCTGTTCACGAAGTAGTGTCGGAAACGCGAGGAGGGGATTAAAAAATCTGGAAATTATTGGAGATCAAAAATTAATCGAGCCTGACAGGGTGGACACGCTTCTTATATGGGGCTCATCATAGCCAGGAAAAGAAGCGTTCACTCAATTTCATCAGCAGATTGCTAAAAGCGTCGCGCTTTTTGCTGCCGCAAAGCCCCCGCCTCTTTTGGCAACCTCTGATGTGTGACGTTGAGGATATAGGAAAACTCGTTTTTCAAGTTTTCCCTATAATTTTAGGGGCGTTAAGAACCATTGCTTGGCATGAAGTCGTTGGATAGAGAGAAAATGGGGCGGTCAGTTTTTTGATATTTATCCAGAAAGAGTTTTTCTATGGCCTTGTTATCTTAGAGTTGCAATGTGTGCTGGCTGCCGGTTTTTATCGACATTCACGGGTTATTTGTTTTTGTAAATCTTTAATTTTTTGCTCATCGCGTGGATTGGGTGTGTGCTCAAGAAATATCTCTGTTTTGCTCAGGTCTTTGCGGTAGCGGGTACATCTTGCATCATCAAACTTTTTCGTTAACACGTTACCTGCGCATTCTTTTGTGATGAGTTTGCGCAGATCGCGGGCTTTGAGCCGGTCGCGTTGGGTATCGGTGTGTTGCAGATAAATCTCGACTTTGTTCAATTCACTGATATATCGGCGGCAGTATGAGTCAATGTTGTTACGGGAAGCCGAAGGTACTTTTTTATGCCGACGATTTTTAGCATCATGTTCAATATCTTTCGTCTGCTCAGGAGTGGCAAATTGTGTACCGGAATTCTCCGTATTTTCGATGTTGACAGTCGTGGCGGTTTTGTCTTTGGGCGGGGTGTCGCCAAACACGGTTTTTCCATTGTCGTCTTCCCAACGATAAACCCCGGCCTGGCCGGGTTCAATGGTTATACAAAATATGAAAGCGCACAGTAATAATATTGCCGGTCGTTGCTCTCTCAATTTGAGCTGATTAAGCATTGTGAAACTAGTTGTTGTGTTCATATTTCTTGAGCAGCACACCTTCATCACCACAGCAATCTGCGGCACATTTTTTCACCGCGTGTACCGCCAGCGGGTCGTCGTCGAGATACGCTGCAACAGGTAGGTTGCTGTCGGCGCAGTCGCAGCCCTTGTCATCATAAAGATAGACATTTTGCAGGCCTGTGCGACGTCCGAGCTCTGCGGCGGTGTGCAGGGTGTCAGTGGGTGTGGGCGGCAGGTCTGACAATTTGTAGGCAGGAAAAAATTTAGTGATGTGCCAGGGACTGTCTGTCCCCAGTTGATCGCGAATCCATGCGGCGATGCGCGTCAATTCGTCAGGCTCATCATTTTTGCCGGGGATAATGTTGGTGCGCACCTCCACATGCATGCCCAATTGCTGGGCTTTTTTGATGCTGCCCAGTACGTCTTCAACACTGGCAACAGGGCAGATATCTTTGTAGAAGTCATCACTGAGGCTTTTGATGTCAGAGCACAGTACATCGATGTGTTCCGCCATGGCTTCCAGTGCTTCATCGGTGACAAAGCTGTTGGAGACATACAGGGTGTACAGACCGGCGGTGTGCGCGAGCTTTGCCACGTCGATGACGTATTCCAGCCATACGGCGGGTTCCGAATAAGTGAAGGCGATGCCATCCACGCCGTGATGCAGGGCGGCTTCAACGAGTCGTTCGGGGCTGACGTATGCTGCGGTGGACTGTCCCTGCGCCAGCTCATCCAGCGCACGGACTCCCCAGGAGATCTCCAGATTGTGGCAACCACCGCAGCGGAAGTTGCAGCCATAGCTGCCCACCGACATCACCTGACTACCGGGCCGGAAATGTCTGACCGGTTTATCCTCGATGGGGCCGATGTCGATGGCGGAGAGAATACCGTAGCTGAGATTGTAAAGTGTGCCATGACGATTAACATGCGCCTGGCAGAAACCGCGTTGGCCGTGTGCCAATTTGCAGCGCCACAGACACAAGTCACACTGGGTGGTGCCATTGGCGTGGCGGGTTTGCAGTCTGGTTTCAACCAGCCGGTATTGCTCGTGGTGGTGAATTTTGTGTGTCATTGCTCAGTATTTTCGTTGTCGGAAGGATATTTGGCGATTATAGAGTGTTTTGTGGGCTTTGGTTGCCAGATTGGCGTGCTTCGGGCTTGACTCGGTGAAGGTCAGCCGCTTTAATACGCACCCCAAGTTGGCCGGATAGCTCAGTCGGTAGAGCAGTGGATTGAAAATCCTCGTGTCGGTGGTTCGATTCCACCTCCGGCCACCATTCAAATCAATGTATTACACTTTTCAGTGTTTCCATAATAGCCAGCGGTAGCAGGTTGGTTGCACAAGTGGCCAGAATCTATAATCAGTAGGCTGGAGGTTTGCTCTTCCTCTGGTGCCACCAAACCAATAAGTTTTGGGGTTTTGCTGGCCGCAGTTTTTATGTGAGGTGCTTTTCGAAACCTCATAGAAATGCGGATGCAGGCTCCGCAATCCATTGTGTGATTATTCGAGTCGCGCTGGGCTGATCCCGTAAAACAGTTTTGTGTATGCCGGGTTCACGCTTTATCAGGCACAAGCAATGTTGTGTTTAGGTGATATAGAAAGACCCCTGTAGTACCGGTAACTCATTTATCACTACCAAGGTGGTAGACTACGCCGATGTTCTTATTATTTGAGCGAATCCTGAAATGACCGGCCCAATCATTGCTGCCTTTTTGACTTATTTGTTGATGCTGGCGGCATTTAAGTGGCGTCATTTGCGGCGTTTTCATATGTCAGTAATGGTTTTTATCATCTGTTTCGATGTGGCTATGCCTTTTTATCTGGTGGCCACGCGAGATTGGAAAACACGGCTGATTGACAATGGCGATATCCTTTCATTTGGTGTGTGGATGCACTTCGGGCTGATTATCACCCTGTATGTGCTGTATGTGATTCAGGTGCAGACGGTATTGAAGATGTTACGTTCGTCAAAACAGGCTGTGGACCCAGAGGAGCTGGCGGCGACGCGTCGCGATCATCGCTCGCAGGGTATCGGTATTTTATTGGCGCGAGGGCTGGTGATCGTTACGGGGGCGATATTAGCTGACCCTAATGTGTCCGCTGAATGATCGACACTCTATTTTACTATTTTCCTTCAAGATGAGCCCGGGGGTTGAAAATGCCCCTTTCTAAAAAATCACTGAGTATTTAACCTGAATTAATCCAGGTTTAACGCAGGGTGAATCAGGCTATTTCTAGCCAAAAAAATCTAAAGCGACAAAATCGATTACTTGGGTGCTTTCTTAATCCAAGAGATTGCAAAGGTGCAACCTAAAGCGCGCAAGGCTGTGTGTGTCTTTTTCTTTTTTTTGCAGCCGTTGTTTGCGCTCACAACGTATTGCTTGTTCCAGCAGTGCCACAACAATTATTTCGGTTGCGGGGGCTTTCTGTTTTTTAATATCCGTGTATTTATGTCAATATTAGTTTGGGGGGGGGCGTGAGCTTATTGGTTTTTGCTCACAACCTATACTTCAGATTTATTTAAGTATTGGGAAATATTCTTGTCGTGCGTAAAGCATATTAGATCTGTGTTGCTCACTCGTTCTTCAGAC
>WFQM01000124.1 GCA_015487095.1 Gammaproteobacteria bacterium
ACGGTGTTTTGATTACCACCAGCTGGCCGGTTTCAACATCTTCGGCCTTGTAAACCTGGGTGCGATTACTGGCGTGAATTTCACGCAGAATACGGTAGCCATCCAGAATCATGCCCGGTTCGAGATCCGGCGGAAAGGGCAGGCGGGTGAGTTCCTGATGTGCCTCGTTAGCGGTTTGTACCGGCAGGGTATTTACACGCAATACCTGACAGGTAATATTGTCTGTACTGCCGTGGTCTAACGAGAATTGTACGATGGACTTTGCGGCTTTATCCAGGTCATTGTTATCGGCGACAAGTTGGGCTATTTCTTTGTCCGAAATAAAGTCATGCACACCATCGGTGGTGAGTACATAAATATCACCGGCTTCCAGTTCAGTACGACGGTAGTCGATTTCCAGATGAACATCGATGCCCATGGCACGGTTGAGATAATCCTTATCACCCACCCAGCGGCGATGGTCCGTGGTAAGGCATTCCAGATTGTTATCCTGCAAGCGATACACCCGCGAATCACCCACATGAAAAATATGTCCGGTGGTGGATTTTAATACCAGCGCACTGAAAGTAGTGATCATGCCCTGACTATGGTGGCGCGGGTCATCTTCATGTTGCTGGCCTCTGCTATATAGCCAGCTATTGATCGCGGTAAGGATTTTATGCGCCGAAGTTCTGGTGGTCCAGGAATCCGGTGTGGAATAATAATCCGATAAAAAACTGCCCACACAGGTTTCCGCTGCTTCACGCCCGGCAAGACAACTGCTGACACCATCGGCAATGGCAATGGCGATACCCTTGTTTTTTAATTGTGGTTCATCGGGGATGACTGCGCCGTGGAAATCCTGGTTTTCTTCCTTGCGGCCCTGTTCGGAATGTTGTCCGAGAGTGATGTTAAGTTTGGCTGTCATGGTGCTCGTGTAAATTCACAATTTGTAGGGTGGGCACTGTCCATCGGAAGTTTTACGCACATCGTATGTTTGGTGAGCAGAGTCCACCCAGCGGTATTTGTGATGAAGCGTATAACCCATACGGGAGTTGTCGGTTTTTATTTGTATTGACCATCACCCGTCAGCTACCTAGACTTGACGAAGTTGTCAGGTTCATCGTACTTGCATCCTGTTTTGGTGGCAACCTGGCAATAATAGATGAGAGCGTATTCGGTAACCGAGTGTTAGCCTTGGGCAACCGGATAAACACAAGGAGGCTTAATATGGCAACGAATCATAGTCGCGAGCTGATCGATAAGCTTGAAACCCTATCGCCGGAGCGCATCGCGGAAGTAGAGGACTTTATCGATTTTTTGAAGCAGCGGGATACCGACCGGCAATTGATACGCACAGCAACTAAAGTGGCAGAGCCAAGCTTGCAAAAGGTATGGGACAATCCGGATGATGCCGTTTATGATGCCCTTTGAGTTTGGTGACATTATTCTGGTACCGTTTCCGTTTACCGACCAGTCCACTACCAAAAAACGTCCGGCGGTGGTGATCAGTACCAAAATCTATAATCAGAAACGTCCCGATCTTATCATCATGGCGGTGACTTCGCAGATCAAACCGGTTTCGGTTATCGGCGAAATGATGATTCAGAAGTGGCAGGAAGCAGGCTTGCTTAAACCTTCGGCCATCAAGCCGGTTATTACCACCATTGAGAAACCTCTGGTTATCAAGGCCATGGGGCGTTTGAACAAAGAGGATCAAAAAACGTTACAGGAAAGTTTGAAAGTGATTTTGGGGTAGCGTAAACAGTGTGTAGGTTGGGGTGAATGTTTTTTTATGAACCCCAACATGCCAGAGCAAAAAGTTGCTTCCAATGCTATGTTCAAATCATTGCCAGCACATTTATTTCAATTTTCAAAACCTGGAAATATTCCTGCTTCGTGTTACAAACATGTTGGGGTTCGTGCCTCACCCCAACCTACCGTATTTTTAAAAAATCATCGGGTATTTAATGCAGAGGACGCACATTTTTTAGTGTTTTCTCTGCGTCCTTTGCGTCTCTGCGACCTCTGTGTTTATAACACGCCATTTGTCAGCACTACTGCAACATAATTTCCCAATGTGCCAGAATGCTTGTTCGGGGTTTAAACCTCTGGATTCCGGCTAAAAACGTGCCGGAATGATGGTGTTTTCAGTAAAAAACGCTAACAGAATGATTTAGCCTTTAATCCACATTTTCCGAACTTATTTTACATCAATCATCTGCACTGTCCCATCCGGCATAATCTCTGCTGTTTGCCCTTTGGGCTCTTCAAGAAAAGCAAGAATCAGCAACAGTACAACCCCTGATACGGCTCCGATGAACAGGAAAAACTGATCATAATCCACCAGTGAATTAACGGTGAGAAAAATCACTGCACCGACGTTACCAAAGGCTCCTACCATACCGGCAATTTGCCCGGTCATACGGCGTTGCACCAGCGGCACCATGGCGTAAACAGCACCTGATCCGGCTTTGGCGAAGATACCGGCAACGATGGTGATGCCCACTACCAGCCATACCGGCCAGGCTTTTTCCACTAGCCCCAGTACCAAAAAGCTGACCGTGATGCCGGTGAAGGCAATACCCAACGTTAATTTGCGACCAATCTTGTCGCTGATCCAGCCGCCGCCGGGGCGGGCAAACAGGTTGATAAAGGGATAGATGCCCGCCAGCAGTGCGGCAGTAATTTTGGGTACGTCGAACCAGCTGACGTAAAACATGGCAAGCATGGAAACCACGGCCAGCTCGGTGCCGAAGGTGACCAGATAGGCCCAGTCGAGTATGGCCACCTGTTTGAATTTATAACGGTGTAATTCCGGTACGGGATTTTTCAGTACATGGCTGTTGATGTGCCATATTTTCCAGACCTGCACCCCGTAAATACCCACCAGTGTGGCGTAAATAATCCATGTGGTGCCTTCACCGATGAGGCCCATGTTGTCGGGGGAGAGTTTCCAGGTGAGGATACCC
>WFQM01000125.1 GCA_015487095.1 Gammaproteobacteria bacterium
AAAACCAAAGAATGCTGAGATGTTCAAAATACCTTTTATCGAATGGTGTGTGTCGGCATAGATAAATAAACTGGCAATCAGAAAAAGTTGATAACAATCAGGATTAAGGATTGCTCGAACAATAACTATGGCTTTTTGGTTGGGTAAAGAGTAATACCGGTTGAAAGGACTGATGTTCTTCCCTTGACCTTTTGGTGGAACCGCTACGCTTGTTCCACCCTATGGCTTTACCTTGTGTTTGAGGAGACGGAACAAACAAACTACCCTCCTGATTCTGACCTATTTCCGACCTGGATTATGAATACGCCAACGTCAGTGATGTACGCGGGTAGGGTGGAACAAGCGTAGCGGTTCCACCAGAGTCTTGTGCATGCCCAAAAAACGAACCCGCTCACCAATGAGACAGTTATTGTTCGAGCGATCCTAAACCGTATCGCTTTTTCACAAAAAATTCATGTAATCGCCATGAAAGGTTCATGTTATATCTCCAAAATCGGCTGCGTCACTACAACTGAAAGAGGAATTAACAATGACTTTTTTTATCAGGGAATGGCCTAATAAAACGGCAACGTTAATGGCGGATAATGGCACGGTGTTATGGACGTTTCCCAGTGTTGAGGAGGCGCAGCAGGTGTGTCGGGACTGGTATCTTGTACAGATTCAGGGGAACGAGTCGGCCGATTACGTGGATTGCCGTGATCCGATGGTGCGGGTTGCATAGCAAATTGTAGCGGGTATTTATGGTGTATTGGTCCGGGATATCGCATCACCATCCCGTAAACGATAACGGCCTTTGGTGATGATGAGGGTCTCCGGTTTGAGTCTGCTGATTATTGTGGGCTGGCCGGTTTTGGCCTGGGGTAGTTCCATAAAACGGGCTTTGTTGTCTGCCTGAATAAACACGCCGAGTTTGCCGTCACGCTGGCTGATGAGGTCTGCTGGCAGGCTGGCCTGCTGCGGTGACCAGATCAGTTGGCCAGCGGCACCAGGCAGGGGTTTTTTATCCGTGAAACGCAGACGTGCTTCCCGGGTGCGGGCCCGGGTATCAATCACCGGGGTAATGGTGCGCAATGTGAGTGCATAACGCTGTCCTGAGCTGATGAATTCTGCCGTGCCGGTATTTTCTGCTGCGAATGAATGTTCCAGGTCATGGGTTTGTTTAGGGCTTAATCTGGCTGCCAATTCAAGGTTGTCGGTGTCGATGATGCGCAGCAGGGCGGTGCCGGGGTTGGCAAGTTCGCCTGTCTGGGCAAGGCGTTCGACAATGACGGCGTTAAATGGCGAGCGGATTTGGGTTTTATCGATTTGCCGTTGTGCCTGGGCGTAGGCAGCTTGCTGCCCTTGTTCTTCGGCCAGCAGGGCGTCGCGCTCGGTTTCCCGTTGTTTGAGCAATTGTTCGGATACCGCCTGTTTCTTTGATAATGACCGGGCTCGTTTGAGTTCGTATTCTGCCAGTTCCAACTTTGCTTTTAATGCCGTTAACGCGGCTTTTTCGCGTGTCAGCGCCAGCTTGAAATCCTCTTGTTCGAGGCGTAGCAACAATGCACCTTGTTTTACACGGTCACCTGTGCGCACGGGAATATCGAGAATGCGGGCACTGATTTCGGCACTGATGCGGCTGTGGTTGTCGCTGACCACGGTGGCCGGGGCGCTACGTTGTGGGTAAATGGCCAAGGTGGAGAAGGGCTTGCTGACTACCGGGATGGGGTCGGCCAGCA
Organism: Gammaproteobacteria bacterium; assembly: GCA_015487095.1. Lineage (GTDB taxonomy): Bacteria > Pseudomonadota > Gammaproteobacteria > SZUA-152 > SZUA-152 > SZUA-152. The sequence goes on from WFQM01000125.1 coordinate 1,719, forward strand.
CCGGGTGGCTGATGAGCGCGATGGCCAGTATCAGCGCCAGATGTACCGGCATCCATATCGATGCCGGTTTTTTTCGTGCCAGGGTAGGCATTACAGAGTGGCGAACACTTTTTCTGCCGCGTCCAGTGTGGCAGTGATTTGTGCTTCGCCGTGGGCGGCGGAGACAAACCCGGTTTCGTAGGCAGACGGTGCCAGATACACGCCTTCGTCCAGCATGCCGTGGAAGAACTTCTGGAAGCGTTCGATATCGCAGGCGGAAACCTGTGCGAAATTGGTGACGGTTTCTTCTTCGCTAAAAAAGAAACCGAACATGCCGCCGACCTGATTGGTGGTCAGTGGAATACCAGCGGCTTTGGCGCGTACTTTCAGTCCTTCACAAAGCTGGCTTGCAGCGTTGCTGAGTCCGTCGTGAAAACCGGGTGCGGAAATCAGCTCCAGGGTTTTGAGTCCGGCGGCCATGGATACGGGGTTGCCGGATAAAGTACCGGCCTGATACACCGGACCCAGTGGTGCAATGTGTTCCATGATGGCGCGCTTGCCACCGAAAGCACCCACTGGCAGGCCGCCGCCAATGACCTTACCTAGCGTGGTGAGGTCCGGTGTGATGCCGTAGTGCTGTTGTGCGCCGCCCAGGGAAACACGGAAGCCGGTCATTACCTCGTCAAGAATCAGCACACTGCCGTATTCGTCGCAGATTTCACGCAGGCCTTCAAGGAAGCCGGGCACGGGCGGGATGCAGTTCATGTTGCCTGCCACCGGCTCGACAATGATGCAGGCCACATCTTTACCCACTTCGGCGAAAGCGGTTTTTACCGAGTCGATGTCGTTGTAGGTAAGGGTGATGGTCTCCGAGGCCAGTGCTGCGGGCACACCCGGTGAGGTAGGTACGCCAAGAGTCAGCGCTCCAGAGCCTGCTTTCACCAGCAGCGAATCGGCATGGCCGTGATAGCAGCCTTCAAATTTGACGATTTTGTCACGACCGGTGAAACCGCGCGCCAGACGAATGGCGCTCATGGTGGCTTCAGTGCCGGAGCTGACCATGCGCACCATGTCCATGGAAGGCACCAGCTCGCAAACCCGGTCGGCCATGACGGTTTCGATGGCCGTCGGCGCACCAAAACCCAGGCCATTGGCCACTACGTCCCGCACGGCCTTGATCACTTCGGGATGGGAATGGCCAACAATCATTGGCCCCCAGGAGCCCACATAGTCCACGTAGCGTTTGTCGTCTTCATCAATGATGTAAGCACCTTCGCTGGATTTGAAAAACACCGGATCGCCGCCGACACCACGGAAGGCGCGCACGGGTGAATTAACGCCGCCAGGGATGTGGGTTTGGGCTGCAACGAAGAGGTCGTGAGAACGTGTCATGAGGTTACCTGTGTTATTTTGGGCCGGTTTTATAATGGATTTTGTCCAAACAGGGCGATATTCTGGCGGGTTTTGAGGGCGCTGGCAACCGATAGGGCGTGAGGAACATACTAGTCAAAGAAAGATAACAACACCTCGCTTGGACCACGGTTTTTGTCGCGCATTATCTTTCTTCTTTTGTGACTACTACAACTACCCGGTCTGATTTTTAAATATGACTCAAGTGCGAAAACACTTTTTTAAAAATTACCGGGTATTTAACACAGAGATCGCCGATTCAAGCACTCCATTTCATCCATGCCATACCCGCAAAAAAGATCACCGTAGCACTGAGTAAAGCCTGGCTGGGCCAATTATTGCTGTACTGCCCCAGTCGTGTACGGTTGCTGTTCATGATCAGTAGTGCAATGGCTAATAAAGGTAAAAATGCAGCACCCACAATGCCGTAAAATTGCTGAATTTGTTTAAAATCCATCATTAAACCCAGCATGGGGACAATGGCCAGGGCAAATAAATAGCCACGATAAGGCCAAGCGCGTGTATCGACGCTGGCGGCACTAGTCTGTCGGTTAATAAACAAACGATAAATGTCGGCAAACAAATAGGGCACCGCCTGCCATACGCCAAACAAGCTGCTGAACACCGCGCCGAAAGCCCCAATGAGAAACAACCAGCGCCCGGTTTCACCCAATGATTGCTCCAGAGTATTGGCCAGTGTGACCATTAACCCGGCACCTTTACCGGTTAAATCCAGTTGGCTGCCAATAATCACCATGGCGATGCCAAACACCGCCGTCAGTAAATAGCCTGTTGCCAGATCAATGCGGCAGGTGCGGATATGCTCAACAGAATCACGGTTTTTTTCCCGTATCCAGTAACCGTAACAAAGGATTGTCAGCGTACCACCCACACCACCAATCAGTGCAACAGTCCACGCAATACCTTTACCATTTGCAGCAGGGATGCCGGGGACCAGAAGCCCCTGTATCACTCCGTCAATGCCCGGCCATAACAGGGCAGCGGTTATCAGCACCACAGCAAACATAACCGCGATACTGAATGCCATGATTTTTTCAAATAATTTGAAACCGCCCAGCAAAACCAGCCCCAGTCCTGCCAGACTACTCATAATGCCGAACACGATTTTGGCTTGCACACTATCTTCAAACAGAGGAAACAGGGCATGCAACGTTACGCCGCATGCACTCATCAGCGCTGAGCCGACAAAGAATGACCACAATAATAAATAAGGCAGAAACAGCCAGGCGAAAGCCGGTCCCAGACTTTGTGCCAGCCCCTCTAACAGCGATTGTCCGGTGACGAGCTGCCAGCGTGCCAAACCTTCGGTGAGTACGAGTTTAAAAACAGAACCGATAACCACTGCCCACAAAATGGCCAAACCTAATTGGCTTCCTGCAAAGCTGGCAGTTGCCAAGTCACCGGCTCCGACACCGGTTGCAGCAATAAGAATTCCAGGCAGGATGATTGCGAACAGGCTGGGTCGGTTATTTTTTATTGTGGTTTTTAACATGTCCGGTTTTCCGAAGAAGAAAAAGCGTTATGGTACGTCCGTTTTATTTCGTGATGGTATTGACGCTGAGTATGACACACACTTGGCATCTGAATATCAAATAGTATGGTATAGATAATTATTAATATTTTTTCCAGCTGCAGTGGTTTATGCTATTGGCTAATTTGTCTAATAAATCTCCAACTTTGCTTACATTCTCAATTCTTATAAGGCCGGGTCCGTTTGTGGTGTCATTTAGAGGATTATTTATATGGGGCTCTGATGTGAATATGATATCTCCTGAGCCATCATCATTTATCTGTTTTTCAAGATTTTGTAAGTGATGAGGGTAATAGGAGGTAAAACTTCTGACTCGCGTATCGTTTAAAAAAAGTACTCTCATATTTGTTACCATATATATGGTATATAATGACTCTTGGCTTGATGTTATTTTATTTAATATTTTGAATATAAAAGCCAGTACAACTAAAAATATTAAAAATTTAAATTCTAAAGATATTGAAATATAAAAATATACTAAAAAAAAGGATGAAATAAAAAGCCACCAGGAAGTAAGTTTTATACCAAAAAATTTCTTTGGCGATGGTTGGCCCGCCCAGATAACAACCTCGTCATCTTCCAGCTCATCCTGTATCCATGTGTAAATTTTCTTTGTTAGCTTGATCATACAGTTTCTTCTTGATGAATTTGACTTAAGGGATTCTTAACAAAATATCAGAAATAATATTAAATGTTATTTAGTGGTGTTTTTTGACTACCCGGCTGCCACGTCTGCCCACAAAAACAGGCGAGATGATTTGGCCAGGGAATCCCGGATAATTTTTATGGCAGATTTATGGTCTTCAGGCACGTCAACACGCACAATGTCAGGCATGTTTTGTTTATTCCAGGTATATTGTTCACCAAGATAAGAAACAAGTTCTTCCCCTTCTTCATTAACAAGTATAATAGTTTCTATTTCTTTATTTTTTTCGAGCAGGTCAAAAGCCTCTTCAACAGTAATACAGCGAGATGCTGCCAATGCATTTTCAGGGTCTTTGTTATAGTCATCCGCTAGCTGCTTGTTGCTGGTAATAATGATTCGGCATGGGTACACTTCAATCATGATTCCTTCCTTCTCTGTTTAGCAGCCATTTGTTTAACGTAATAAAGCCATAAAAAAGCAATGGTGAATCATTGCCGGTTAGAAAGTCAGTGTGTTCAAGTATTTCTTTATTAAAATAACCGGTCAATTTTAACCCTGTAACATCAATGGAATTTGCAGGCATATTTTCGATAAAATGTTTAAGTGGAATAATCGTTCCGGATTTTTTACGTTTTATGATGCTTTCGGGTACCTTACCTTGAAATAATTGACTTAATACCAGTTTTCCATTTGGGTAGGTGTATCTTTTTTCATCCTCAAGCTGAAATGCGGACTGATACACGCTCAAATTTGTCAGAGGGTGGTGTATCGATACGCCATATCGTTTTCCGGGATAATAGGCTTGTGGGAAAATCATACCACCTTGTTTTTCAATGGTATTGAGATAAAACAGTTTTCGAATAAGTTCACCAGGGTAAATTTCGATTTTTTTATTTAAATACTCAATAACATAGTCTGCCAATTCGCTTCCATGTATAAATATGTCATTTAGCCGGTTAAAGAAACGGCAATGCGCAGAAGCATAAAGCCACCCCAGGGGCAACCGGGGATGCCGGGCATGTGCAAATAACACGCTGGTATTTTTTACACCACCAAAAACTGGATCTCCACCTTCACCGGTAATTGCTGTATTGAGTGTTGCTTGTGCCAGAGCATATTTGGCAATGACGCAGGTATCAATGACTGGGTTATTATGTCCTCTGGTAAATTGTTTGTGAAGATGTATAAAGTTACTGGATGATAGTTGTGCGTATCGTAGCGGTGATTGACAATGCCGGGCTATTTCTTTGGCGTATTGAATCTCTCCATCACCAAATTTGTTTAACGCATCTTCATCATAACCCAGCGTTAATATGTCAGCAGATCTGCCATTATGGCTAAAACAATAAGCCATGGCCGATGAATCAATGCCTCCCGAGCACCATATATCAAAATGTTGATGGTTATTTGCTAGTTTTGATGCTTCTGCAAAAATATATTCTCCAATATTGTTGATGTGGTAATTATCGATTTCTTCTATTGGGATAAACACGTTTTCTTCGGTGATACTGTTGTTAAGACAGTGATAAAGTGTAACGTTTTTGCATGACTTCACCTCATTAAATGCAGTCATATCTTGCGGTATATAACCTAATGAAAAATAAAGTGCCAGAGCTTCTTCAGATAACGTTAAATTGATATCGTTTTTTATGCTCCACCAGTCAATATGTAAAATATCATCTGTTAAAAATAATTTATTGTTTGTATGCATAAATAACAAAGGATATTGTCCGAGATAGTCCCTCCCAAAGGTGATTTTCTGTTTGTTGATATTGATTTCAATTGCAATGCCACGTTCATTCTGGATTAAATCACGAGCTGACTGTAAATGTTCAAACCCAGGAGATACGTATAAAATATTATTGGAGGATTTATTTTCAACAAACCCGTGGTGTTGTACGTTAAAAGAGTCAAGTTCAATTTCAAGCCACATTTATTAATGCTCCTTTGTTGTTTCCATCCGTTTATTTCGATGTATCAGGAACGTAACAAACATTGAATTGGCATTGATTATTTCGACAAAACCAAAACCTGTTTTTCTGAGAGTATCCAGATACCAGGGCAAGGAACGTGGTGTTAATACGTTTTTTAATTGTCTGTATTTTCTTTTTATTTCATCATTAGTCATTCCATTATTACGTTTAAAGTCGTCGTACAGTGAGTGAGATAATGAAGATGACGTCAGTTTTTCAGTCAATATAAAAATCCCATTTTTGTTTAATGAATGTTTTATTTCTCGTAAATAATTTTCCCGTTGATCAATAAACTGCAATACCCAGTTGGCAACAATGACATCAAATGGGCCATGCTCTACCGGAAATGCCCCGGAGCATATCAATGTTGCTGTGCTAAATGATCGATCAAGCATTTCCTTTGAGTTATCTACACCAAAGAGGTTTCGATATCCTTCGTTGTAGAAACGTTTTAACGTTTCTCCTGTTGCACTACCAACATCAATAATTTTAGGATTTGTGAATCCACATTTATTAACTATTTTTACGGTTTTATCAATGACACGTTGATAGTCCGGGATTTCTCGGTTGGCGATAGTTAAAAAATTGTTTGCAATCTCTCCATCAAATTTCCATGAACCTATTTCATTATCAAATTGTTGTGATATTTTGTTTCGCTCACAAGTGCGTGCTTTACTAACGGGGTCATTTTCCCATGAACGCCTAAATCCTTTTTTGTCAGGAAGGTTATCCTCAAGGGCATTCAGTTTTCTTGAGTTTTTTTTCACATAACGAATAGCAAGTCTTAAAGGGATTTTTGACCCAGATATATTTTTATTCGAATAATTCAACATGTGTTTATTTTCTGGAAAGGTGAGAGTCGGCTCATTTTTTCCAAAGCCATTCAGGATAAACATGAGATCCAGCGCCCGAAGGGATGACGTGGCGCATATGCCGAGTAAAGATTCATTCCCATCGGAAAGATTGACTTCCTGTTTGTATGTATATTCCGTTATTAAAGCAGAAGGTGATAATTTACCTTCACGTATACTTATCGGATATGTTGTTTCAATGACGACAGATTCTTTGGCGACACGACACATTTCATCAATAATATTCTTTGGGTCAACAAACAGATAGATAACACCGGACATCAAAATAACATCATACGAATTATCATTTTTTTCTTTGATAAAGCTTCGGATATCTTGCTGATAAATACGAGCACGACCTTTCCATGAAGCTAACAGTTTCTGTGATTGTGTCGCATAGTCTTCTTGTAATTCGACACCTGTATAAGATGATGCGCCATGATACAACGCCCATTGACCAGCAGCCCCCAGGCAAGAGCCAAGATCCAGGACATTTTTACCCTGAATCAGCCATTGAGGAAGGAGTACATGTAACTTGTCTTCCAGCATATTTTTTGAGACAGGGTTGAATTCCCTGTTTTGTCTGTTATCCAAAAGGTAAAATTCCGGGCAATCATCAAAAACACAATTACCCCTATTTTTATGATTATCAGTAATATTCATAAAGATACTCCGGTTTTGATTTAATATTTTTACTGAAGTTATTTAATCTGTTAAATATGTTCCATGGAACATGGGATGATTATTTTCAAGTGAACCAACAGAGCTGAATACATGTAACGGTAAGGCAATCAGATGATCGCTATCAGTTTCAAAATGATGCGGACACATTTTTTTCAGGATGATTGATTTTCCTGGATATAATTTTTCAGTTACGCAGTTTTTACCCATTCCAACAACACAACGACCTGTTCCAGAGAGTATGTAAACTACTCTGGCTGTTGAATGAATATGATGTGCTTGCTCTGATGAATAAGGAGGGATACCCAACAGTTGTAATGTTGGATCACCTGGTCTTTCAGGTGGAAATATTTGTTTTGTTGAACAGCCATTAACATAAGGTAAGACAGTTTTTTTTGTTATCGTCGATGATTTTTCTTCCGGCATATATCCACGAATAATTGTTGCAATATGATGACTTGTTATGCTGGCAAGACCGCATTTTATATGCGCAGTTGTTTTATCTTCTGACAAATAAAACATTGAATCACCTTTTTCTATCGTAATATTATTTTTCCCGATAAATGTTTTGAAAAAATATAAATCGTCAGGGCGAGATTCCACCACTGTATTTGTTTCTGAATCAAAATAGTCAACACCATAAAGCTGGTGAGTTCGTTTGATTTTGGTAAATTTATTATCATTCGTTGACATAGATGTATTCATTGAGATGTTCACTCCTTGATGTTTTTTACATTCCGGGTTAGTGAAAAATGTGTAATATGATAATGGCCAGTTTTTCCATCCTATTGCGTAATTATCAACCACAAATAGGCAAGGCTAAACAGTGTCATAATCAGAATTCCCAAACGGCTCCACAAGGTCATCAATCTATCGGGCCTGTCATTTTCTTTAATCGTATTGCCATGCATCACCCTGAAATTGATATAGGCAATAACAGGCGCTGACACAAAAGAAACAACGGTGGCAATGGTAACGATCAGTCCCATGGCGCCTGACACGTTTTTGATGATCAGAAATACGCTGATGGTGCCAACCACCGCTGCCAGCAATATGGTGCGGTACACTATTTTTGAGGTATCTTTCCGAGGCTGGGAGTCACCCTTACTTTTCCAGATGCAGTAACTTTCTTGCAATGTTCGGGGGTAAGCATCCAGGCACGTCAGCGTGGTACTGAACATCGTCGCCAGGGCGGCTATGCCGATTAATGGATATGCCCAGCTACCCAATGAATCCGTGTACATAGTGATAAGCTGGCCTGCAAAAACTGATCCGATTGCTGACGGTGGCTCATCGCTGCCAAACATGACCAATGCACCTAACAATAAAAAGGCCATGGCCAAAAGGGCGGTGCCAAAGAATCCCACCCGGAAGTCCAGCATTGCTTTCCGAAGAGATGCACGGGTTCCATTGTTTCGGTTAGCTTCTTCAGACCAGACCGAATGCCAAACACTCACGTCCATGGGAGCAGGCATCCAGCCGAGAAAAGCCGCCAGGAAAATAATATCTGCGTATTCATAAAAACTGAAAATCGGTGATGTATCAGGGTGAATACCACCAGGGGCCATTAACAAAACCGTGGTCAGTGCGATAATGGTGGTCAGCGTTAAAATAATGATGACCACTTTCATCACTTTGTCCAATACGCTGTACTGGCCAATATATAAAATGATCGCTGCGGCAAGGAGAATCATGATCGCAGGAATATGGGGCATATATTCTGCGGGCACTTGAAGCCCAAAAAAATGAATGGCGATTGAACTGGTAACAATGGTCACCGCAGCCTGAATCAGGCACATGGATAATACGGTCATGATGACATAAATTGCCAGTGCCCATTTTCCAAGATCATAATATCCATGCAAAATATTACGCCCGGTCAGGGCGGTATATTGAGGACCGAATTTATAAAACGGATATTTAATGAGATGAATCAGAGGGATCAGCATAAGAAAAACATACTGATAGCTTGCCCCTGCTTTAGTGGACATGACCAGATGTGACACGCCAACCGCAGCACCGGCATAAAGCAACCCGGGGCCCAGAGTAGATAAGGTTTTTGTCAGGCGAGTAATCATGTGGTCTCCTGCTCACAAATAGAATTTCCAACTAAAATATCAGCCGGGTTATATAGAGGTTATCTGGGAAAACAGAAAGTCACAGCCACTATCTGGTAAGTGGTGGTATATTGATGTGAGTGGTGATTATTCGGGGATGATCGGGATTAGACGGCAACATTTTGCTTCCCATGGTAGTGTTTTGGGATCAAAAAATATTGGTTTGGCTGTAGGATGGGCACGTTTTTTTGTGCCCATGTATGTGCTTAATGGCGGTTCCAGAGGATCGTGAGAATGAGAAAAGAAAAAATTTAGAACATCACAGGCACATCAGGTGATAGAAGGGAAGTTGTCCATAAAGTTTCGACTAACCGGTATGGTATGGTTGCCATAGGTAGATATCTGACCCAGGCCATTTTCCAGTTTTTCGATAAACTTTATGTAGTCAGGGTTGATCATATGCTGTCGGTGACAGCGTTTTAACTGACTGTTGTCATCAAACACCTTTAATGGAAGGTTGGTCTGAAATTCCTGGTCACTATCACCCGTCACAAGATGTACCCCTGTCATTGGGTTGGAATATGCGTGGATGATTTCTTTAACATTAATCAGGTAGTCTCGGCTTCCCTGATAACAAGGGACGAATGTCAATTCGGTGGAGAGTGCTTCGGTAACGACAGGCTGTGGTTGATGGTTTTCTTTCAGGCGTGCCAGCGTAATATGCAGGCGATCATCTTTTACCGGTTTGAGTAAAAAATCAATGGCATTTTTTTTGAATGCTTCTATTGCATACTCACCATGGGCCGTTACAAAAACAATACGAGGCATATTGTCCTTGTCCAACATGCTGAGCATTTCTACACCGGATATTCTGGGCATTTGTATATCAAGAAAAACCACATCAGGGTGCTTGTTGTTTATATCTTTTATGGCTTCAAATGCATTTGCTGAGGTGCCGATGACATCGAACTCAGGGTCTGCTTTGATTTTTTTCTCCAGATCCTCGCGGGCATTGGGTTCATCATCAACAATGATTGTGCGAATCATGCTTGTTCCTTGTTTTTTGGCAGGTGAATGTTGACCTTTGTCCATTGCTCAGGTTCACACCGTATATTAATGCCATAGTTATTGCCGTAGCGCATTTTGATGCGTTCATCTATTTTCAGACCAATGCCGCTGGTATTACTATTTTTATATAAACCGGCATTATCCTCAACCGTCAGGGTAAAGCTGTCATTGTGCTCGATACAAGTAATGTTAATTATGCCGGTGCCTAACAATTCACTGGTGCCGTGTTTGATCGAATTTTCAACAATGGGTTGTAATGTGAAAACCGGTACGATTTGTGTCAGTAAATGTTCAGGAATATCTATCTGAACGTGCAACCGATCTTCAAATCGGGCTTTTTCGATTTCCAGGTAAGATTCCACATGTTCAAGTTCGTAGCCCAAGGTGACCGTATCATTTGATATTGTCAGATTTTTTCTGAAATAATCAGACAGGTAATGCAATAAATTACGGGCTCTGTCGGGCTGTTTCCCGGTAATATGACCAATAGTCGTCAGGGCATTATAAAGAAAATGCGGATTAATCTGCGCCATTAATATTTTATACTGATCTTGAATACGAAGCTCCCGTTGCAGCTCATAATGACCTGCCAGGATTCTGCCGGATAACAAATGCGCAAGGTTTTCTCCCAGCTTTCGGTTGATGTTGCGGAACAGTTTATTTTTGGCTTCATACAGTTTAATGGTGCCGACTACCTCGTTATTGGCATCATCTCTTAGCGGAATAATCAGTGCGGAGCCCAGCTCACAAGACTTTTTCAGTCGGCACTGGTAGGTTTTGCTGATTCCGTCAGCAAATAAAACCTTGTTTTCCCTGATAACTTTCAGTGTGTCTGTAGAGGAAATCGGTGAGCCGGGCAGATGGTGATCCTCACCCAGCCCGGCAAATGCGAGCAGCCTGTTTTTGTCCGTAATGGCAACAGCACCCACCCGGGTTTCGTGTTGAATGATTTTAGCAATTTTTCGGCTGGATTCCTGATTAAACTGTCCATAAATAATACTGGCGGTTTTATCTGCAATTCGCCATGCTGCTGTACTACTGCTGAGTTCATCGCAGGCCCGTTTTTGTTCCCTGATCATATACATGATCAGGGCAGCACCGACAGAGTTGGCAATCAGCATGGGCACGGCAATTTCTTTTTCCAGGTTCCAGGCCTCTACTCCATTGCCTGTATATATTCCGAACAACAGAATAATTACCACATGTCCCAGTCCGACAATGAATGCAACCAGCCAGACAAGGCGGGGGGAAAACAGCGACTTGATTTTACCTTTACGGGAAAGGTAATAATGTACACATCCTGCAAATAGACCTTCAAATGTTGTGGCCACGGCGCAGGCTATGTCAATGTAATTAATGGGGTCACTGATGGATGACATGCTGAATACCCGATGAATGCCCCCTGTAATGCCCACTAAAAAACCAACGACAGGGCCACCCAACAATCCACCCAGAACAGCTCCGATTGCCCGCGTATTGGCGATGGCATCATCGGTTTGTATTGATGGTTCACTGAAGGATGTTCCCAGAATGCAAAAACCGGAAAAAACCAAATAGATGATTGCTTTGTCTGGCAATGAGAGTGAGTTGTTCACCAAAGCGGTAAATACCGGTGTTTTGGTGAACAAATAGGCCAGCCCCAGAAATACGAGCATGTGTTGCAATAAAGGAATCATATGTTCCAGAAATAAAATACTTTGCATTCAGCTGATTCTCCGTAATTGACGTCATGCGGAAAGTTTGCATTGTGTCAAAATAGAAACCGGTGGTTGTGTGGCACCGCTTAATTGCTACATCAACCATTTAACCCTTATAGTTACCGCTTGGCCGATTTAGGCTTTACAAAAAGTGTCAAGTGGTTATTGTGTTTTTCAGGGCTGTTTCAATCAGTAATATTGGGTAGTTATTGCAACATTCTGTTTGATTAAAAACAAGCACTTTCCTGCATAATGTTTTTTCAAGGGAAAGTATTATGCGTGTAAAAAGTTATAAAGCTGTAAAAAATATGCTGCCAATATTGAGCAATGTAATTTATGTTACAGGTATTTAGCAGCATTTCCGGAAATCAAAGATTTGACTGAAAGCCAATAGAGTTCTGGAAAGGGTTTGTATGAAACGGAAGCTGAAATAGAGAAGGAGAATGGAATGGGTAAAGTATTTTTGATTATTGTTATTGTTTTTATATTTTCTAAAGCACTTACTGTCAACCTGTTTATTTCATTGATATTCGCTTTGATTGTTTTTAATATTTTAAAGAGCGTCGGAAAGTCTAACAAAAAACCTGATCAAAAAGATAACGAAAAAACGAATGAAGAAAAGTTCATCAAGGAATATCCGTTTCCAGAAGGGCTGGATAAAAAAATATTGCTTGTATATCCTCATCTGTCAAAAGAGGATTTAATGAGTGTAAAACAGGAATTAAAAAATTTCTTTGAAATAAAAAATTCTTGTCAGTCGGAATTTATTGCGATGCCTTCCCGGGTCGTTGATATTGCATGGCATGAATTTATTTTATATACCAAAGATTATCACGAGTTTTGTCATCGCGCATTTGGGCATTACCTTCACCATAATCCTTTTTCAAAGGATATGGATCCAGAAAAGATTAAGCGTAGTCTTCAGCGTACATGGGTTTATTCATGCAAAGCGGAAAACATCTGTCCAGAATCCCCTTTTTGTTTGCCGGTATTGTTTTCCATTGATTCGACATTGAATATACCGGATGGTAATGAGTTCAGTATAGAAAACCTGGATGAATCAAAAAGTAATAATTCCTCGAAATCAAATGTTTCATTAAAATGTATGAACGGTGCTTTTGTCGGATTGGGGGCGGTTGCATTGGTTGTTGGTGCGGGTAATGGGGGGTATGAGGTTATTGCAAATGAATATAGCATTATCGTGAGTAGTGAGAGTGGTAGTGCTGGTAGTAATAGTGGTGATGGTGATGGTGGTGGTGGGTGTGGTGGTGGTGGGTG